>CAYYEN010000446.1:0-3308 GCA_964470795.1 uncultured Spirochaetaceae bacterium
CCGTTCTAAGTCAAGGTATTGCTATGGTCTTTACCTTTATTTGGTTAAAAAAAGGTAAGAACAGTATTGAAGTACATTTTAGAAAGATTAAAGTTCATAAATACATGCTATTACCAATGCTTAAAATAGGATGTCCTTCAGGAATACAATCAGTCATGTATGGTATTTCTAATATCATCATCCAAAAAGCAATTAACGGCTTTGGTACCGATACTGCTGCTGCTTGGGCAGCCTATGGTAAACTAGATGCATTCTTCTGGATGACCATTAGTGCCTTTGGTATTGCTATAATGACCTTTGTAGGTCAAAACTATGGCGCTGGCAAATTTGATCGTGTAAAACAAGGAGTTAGAACTTGTACGTTGCAAGCAGTAGTTACAACTGTCAGCTTTTCAATAATCTACATTCTCTTTTCCAACTTCTTTTATCACATCTTTACCAATGATGAAGAAGTAATAAAAATTGGAATGACGATGGTTTATTACATTGCTCCAACCTTTGTTACCTTTGTAGCAATTGAAATTCTTTCAGGTGCAATTAGAGGAGCGGGAAAATCTTTTTATCCAATGATAATAAGCATCTTTGGTATTTGCATCTTGCGTCTCGCCTATATCTGGATAATCCCATACTTCTCCCACACTATTGAAGCTGTTTGCTTAAGCTATCCATTTAGTTGGATCATAACCAGCATTCTTTACATTATTTATTATTTAAAAGGTAATTGGCTAACAAAATAGCCCTCTTTGTTTAGAAGAAGGCTATTGTAAAAGGATTAGAACAAACTATGATAATCTGTACCAATTTCCTTATAGATACTCTCTTTATCTAAGAGAGTTTTAAGAGATGGTGGTATTTCAACCATTTGCTCTATTAAAGGCTCCACTATTGTTTCAAACTTTGCCGGATGGGCAGTAGATACCACAATAGTATCTTTTGGATTATTCAAGCTATGGTAAGTCTTAATACCAGTTGCAGTATGTGGGCAACAGATATAATTATCCTCTTTATAGGTTTGCTTAATAGTTTCCTTAATTTCTTCATCACTGACAGAATAAGCTGAAACTTTAGCGCTAAACTCTTCATAGGTTGGATAGAGATTAAACAATCTTTCCATATTAGAAGGAGCACCTACATCCATGGCATTAGCCAGTGTTTGAACGCTAGACCTTGGGGTGTAAACTTTAGTTGCTAGGTAATCGGGAATAGTTTTATTCTCATTTACCGCAAGAGTTATACTGTTTATAGGAGCCCCCATTTCTATAGCCCAATAAGCGCCGGTACAGTTACCAACATTACCGGAGGGGATTATAAAATTAGGTTTAAGTCCTGTTTTCTCAAAGTACACAGTAGAAGTATATACATAGTAAACCATTTGAGGTAAGAGACGACCTAAGTTGATAGAGTTTGCAGAAGATAGGTTTGTGTAGTTAGGATCCATAAAGGCCTGTTTTACCATCTTCTGGCAATCATCAAAGCTTCCCTCTACTTCATAAGAAGAGACATTATCCCCCCAGACGGTGAGTTGCTTCTTTTGTCTAAGTGCTACACGTCCTTTAGGAAATAAGACTTTAACACTTAGGTGCTCTCTTTGATAAAACGCAGAGGCAACAGCTCCTCCAGTATCGCCACTAGTTGCAACTAAGATGGTGAGTTTTTTATTCTTAAGAGATAACAACTTCTCCATAGAGGCCGCTAAAAAGCGAGCTCCAAAGTCTTTAAACGCAGCAGTTGGGCCGTGAAAGAGTTCTAGGACAGAGTAATTGTTAACTGGGTTTAGAACGAGTGGAAAGTTGAAAGCGGAGCGACAAATTTCAAGTAGTTCATTCTCTAAAAGATCCCCTTTAAAGAAAGGCTTTAAAACAGCTGCTGCAAACTCTGGGTAAGGAAGAGAAGCTGAAAGAGACTCAAGCTTTGGAAGCGTTTCTGGTACAAACAACCCCACATCTTTTGAAAGTCATTTTAAGATAGCATCAATGGCAGTTACACCATTTTTCTTTTCTTTATCGCGTGTTGAATAATATAACATATTGTCCGTCCTTTATAGCTTAGCCCCTAAATAGGCTGCTAATCTTAGAATATCTGCAAAAACCCCTCCAGCAGTTACTTCAGGTCCAGCACCTGGTCCTTTAATAACTAACGGTTGCTCTTTTTTATAACGACTTGTCGTAAACGCTATAACGTTATCAGTACCTTCTGCTTGGGCAAAAGGATGCGAGTCAGGATAAAGCTCTAAGGCTACACTACACTTACCATTATCTACTTTACCAACATATCTTAGCTTCATTCCTTTTGCCTTAGCCTCTTTAAAACGAGCTAACATTGGCTCATCTAATTCGGTTAAATTTGCAAGAAATTCATCTTTGGTAGCTTTTTGTAAATCCTCAGGAACTAAAGACATAATATCCAAGTCTGTCACTTCAATAGGATATCCTAGCTCTCGGGCTAAGATTACAGTCTTACGAGCAACGTCCATGCCTGATAAATCATCTCGAGGATCAGGCTCAGTGAAACCAAGTTCTTTTGCTTTTAAGACAAGACTTGAAAAAGGAACAGTACCATCATACTTGCTAAATAACCAAGCTAAGGTTCCAGATACTATACCCTCTATCTTGAGAACTTTATCTCCTGTAAGGACTAAGTCAATTAAGGTGTTAATAATAGGTAGTCCAGCCCCAACAGTGGTTTCATATAAAAATCTTTTACCAGTCTTCTTACTGACTTTAAAGATTTCTTGATAATAATCAAAGGAAGCTGTAGCCGCTTTTTTATTTGGAGTTATTACATGAAAGCCCTGTTTCAACCAAGAAACATAATCCTCAGCTAACGCTTGGCTAGTTGTGCAATCGATCAAGACTGCATGAGGAAAATAAGAGGCGCCGATATGAGCTAAGAAACGTTTCATATCAAGTGGCTCACTAGCTACTTCAAACGCTTCTCTCCAAGAGGCAAGGTCTATTCCCTTTTCAGATAACAGCATTCTTCTAGAAGTCGCAATTCCTCTAATTCTAATATCTATTTCAGTCTCTTTTTTAAGGTGTTCTGCCTCACGGCTTATTTGGTCTAGAAGAGTGCCACCAATATTACCAGGCCCTATCAAACCAATAGAAAGCGTTTGTTCAGATAAAAAGAAGACAGAGTGGAGTGCCCTTAACGCTTTAAGATAATCATTTGCACTAATTACAGCAGAAAGGTTACGCTCTGAGGAGCCTTGAGCAATTGCACGAATGTTTACACCCGCTTTTGCTAAAGCTGAGAAGAAAGAACCTGCAACACCTAAGCTACCACTCATAGACTCGCCCACTGCGGCA
>CAYYEN010000447.1:0-3303 GCA_964470795.1 uncultured Spirochaetaceae bacterium
TAGATTCATACAAGAAAATGATGTTAAAGAAGTAACGAGTACTTTATTCTTTACCGGGAACATGGCTGCAGAAAACGGCTTATTTGACCCGAACTTATTTGGTTTCATGCCAGATGAACAAAAGAATCTGTACGGTTACATCGATTTAAAAGATAATTATATTCATCCGTTAGTTGTAATTAACTTAACGAGAATGGGATCGTTAGGATCTCTATTATTACAAGCAGATAGTCCGAAGAAGAAGTATGCTAAAGTAGTAGACGGTAGAATTATATATGTGCCGAAGACAGATCCAGATGCAGAAACCGGTAAAGAGTTCTACTGGAATAACTTCGAGAAGATAAACTGAACTAAGTCGCTATCCAACGTGAAGATCAGCCCAGAGGAAGAATCAGAACTAGATGAAGAAGGATTACAGGAATTAGAACAAGCGATGCAAGATGGAATGGAAGATTACTCTGTTACTAAACAAGGTAGGATTAGTTTTATCACTGGTCTAACTAAGAATCAATTCTTTACAAACAAATGATTAGTAGTACCTGTTGGTTTTAGAAACATCTCGAGTGAGAGTAGAACATTAGGTAGTGATATTAACTCAGAATATAGAAAACTATTAACTAATATTAATGCGATATCGAGATTTAAGTCGAGTTCTATTCTAGGTCTGTCAAATATTCAAGGATATTTAATTCAGAACGTTATATTAGTAAATCTATTTAAGGATACAATAGGTTGGATAACAGGAAAACGAGTTGATTTCGATAAGTCAACTAATAAACCAGCACCAACAACCGGTGTTGCAAAGAATTCGAACCTACAAGAGAAGATAATCGGTAAGAACGTAGACTATAGTTCTAGAAACGTAATCATACCCCCAACTATAGTAAATAAGAATACTTATAAAGATGCAGACGCTCCCGCTGGATTTGCTGGAATACCACTTGCAACAGTTTGTTCTTCATTTATGCCATTTGTTCAAAAGTACGCACTTGATATAATTAGAGAATTAGAAACTGAGATCGAACGACAAACCTTAAAATGAGAAGAGAACTTCGTAAGAGTAGAACCTGTATCTAAATTATACATCGAGAAACTACTTAAGAATTTTATTAAATCGGAAAGAGGAAGATTCGATCCATTTAACTTCATATTAATATATGAAGATGATAGTGGTAAACAATATAAAGTAGAAGAGATACTTAATTTAAACTACGCACACAAACATAGTGATTTCAAGAACGGAAATTATAAAGTAAGAGAGTTTACAATTACTGACTTGTTCTATCAAGCAGCAGTTGAATCTATTAAAGATAGATATGTTCTATTAGCAAGATATCCTATTTTGAACCACCTTAATATTTTCCCTAGTGGTATTAATTTACTATCAACTAAGGAAGAAGACCGAGATATTATTATACTATATAACTTCAATATCAACTGGGATGATTCAGAAGCACCTACTTCTGCAATGTTACAGTTTAAGAAATATCCGAAGATACCTGGATTTATAGATAATAATATTGAAAGAAAAGAACCAATACAAGAGAAACACACATTCATCAACGCATTGATACCAGGAAATACTTCCCTAAGTAGTATCGGTGGAGATTGTCTCCAAATAGTCTCCTATTAAGAGTGATCTTAATAACAAAAACATCTTGATATGCTGGAAACCCCTAATAGCCTTTATACCACTGCTAGACGCGAGTCGAAGCCACGGTTTGAAAAGTTAAAGGATTGGGCAATCAGCAGGCAGGGATCTCAAGAAGATTCAGCCTCAACGACTAGTAAGACCTATAATATAGATAGGCATAGGGACCGAAAACTCAGGTTCCGAAGTAAGATGCCCTCTTTTGAAGAGGTGAAGATATAGTCTGTACTTATGTGAAAATATAAGAGTGTAACAACACAGCCAAATGAGAAATGGCTTAACAAGAACCTAAAAGTATGATGGAGATACTTTGTCGATCGTGGGTATATTTTCTGAAGAAGGAAATAAAGCAGCGAAAGACTACATAAATAGTGCCGGATATTTCGTTGGTGCAAACAATAAGAATATGAGATCACTTGGTTCAGTAGGTAAAGAATTCGTGATGTCATTATATGAATTAACAAGGGATGAGCAATAATGTTAAGATGAGCAAAACATTATATAGAGTTGTTTAATGACGAATCTATTAAAACAGAACGTGACTTAATTGAATATCTTCTTATTAATTTCAGGATAGGAGTATCGGGATTAGCCAAAAGATTTAATATACCCGAAACAAGCCTACGCAGAAAAATAAAAGATTACAAACTAGAACATTTACAACCGATTGGTGAAGAACTAAAGTAAATAACAAAATATAATCGTGAACAAGCAATGCTGTTAAAATACGGAGTAGATCACATGTCAAAGATACCATCAGTTAGGGAATCAAAAATGGGCGACAACAATCCATCAAGAGATCCATATGTTCAGAAGAAAAAAGAAGAAACATTCATGAAGAATTATGGAGTAGATAATATATTCAGGCTAACACCTCATTTAAGAGATGAATGAAATGAAAATATTAAGAAAAGAGCTTCAGAAGAAATTGAAATAGATAAATTCACCATAGAGGACCCGTTAGAAAACCTATACCAACCAGAAGAATATTGAGATGGATTAAACCCTAGATCTAGTTACGAAGTAGAAATATGTGATATATTAGATAATATGGGTATAGAATATAAGGTATCGGATAGAACATTAATAGGTCCTTATGAAATAGACATACTTATAGAAGATATAGGAGTGGCTATAGAATTTAACGGAATTCATTGACATGACAAGGATAACTGAATGAATCACTTGGGTAAAGATGATGTAACCTATATGGAATGTTTGGAACAATTCAAAACAAACGAATGTAATAATAGAAATATAACATTACATCACATTTGAGAAGATGATTGGTCTGAAATAAGTGATAAAAATAAATATATAAAAAACATCATCGAACAAGCAAAACAGTCTCAATAACCACACACGGAGGTGACACAAATGGCAATCATTAAAGAAACATATGTATCTGAACGTAAAATATCAGATGCCGTTCTAAGTGAAGCGAACCAACAACCGATCGTCCTTAACAAGGAAACTATACTAAAGATGAGTTTCGGTAAACTCAAAAATCACCCAAATGGACTAACAAGTGTCCTTGGTTCGTTAGATGCAATCATGAAAGAAGTACAAGGATCAAATGATAAGAATGAGAGAAAGGCTTATTTCAAAGCCCGTAAGCTCTATGAACAAATCACTAAATTAAAAAATAAACC
>CAYYEN010000448.1:0-3300 GCA_964470795.1 uncultured Spirochaetaceae bacterium
CTTTTCTCATTGCAATGCCTCATCTCTTCTCTTAGGCCCTGCCCCGTCCCCGCAGCTGCCGGGGACGGGGCAGGGCCCTTTTTTCAAAAAGCGCAGGCAGAACGCATTCACGCGTTCTGCCTGATTGCCGTGATAGTGTTACCATACCCGGGGCGAAAAGTCAATGCCCTCTTCAAATTCTTTTCGGCGGGATTTCCCGGTTCTATTCCAGGTCCTGAATCATGGTCTGGCGGTACTTGCTGGGGGAAAGGCCCGTAATTTTCTTAAAGGCCCGGTTGAAGGAGGAAATGCTGGAAAAGCCGGAATCAAAGGCAATGTCGATGATCTGGGTATCCGGGTTGGAAAACAGGGCCTGGGCGCGCTTGATCCGCTCCTCCGTCAAAAAATCCACAAACGTGGTGTTGGTGTATTCCTTGAACAAATGGGCAAAGTGGGATTTGCTGACACCCATGTAGCCCGCCGCATCGTCCAGGGTCAGCGGCTGGGTACAGTTCTGGGAAATGTACAGGCAGGCCTCCGCCATCTTTTTGATCGTTTTGTTCTTCGCGTTGGCAACCTCTTCGGAATTTTCCGCCTTGATGCGCATACACCGGTTGCCGACCTCCTCGAAAAAGGACAGCAGCAGAGAATACATCCGAACCTCCCGGAAATGGGAATCCGTTTCGTAAGCCTCGCAGAACTTTTTGATTCCCATCACCAGATGATCGCTTTGGGACGCGCCGGGGTCATATTTCAAATAGGGATACTGGGCAAGCAGCGCCATACTGCGGTTCAGCTCATTGAGAATTGTGAGCATTTCCGCGGAAAACTGAATCACCAGCATGGTCCCATCCCCGCAGACATCGATGGAGTGCAGGTCGCCGGGATAGGCAATGATCAGATCGTTGGTATTCAGGGGGTACTCTGTAAAGTTGACACTGACCTGGTTCCCATCCGTCAAACTGACCAGAATCTCCACGAAAGGATGCCAGTGCAGCTTTTTGAGATAGGATTGGTCCACATGACGGGATACATTGAAATTCCGTCCGCTGCTGAATGTGACGGATTCAAAATAGCTGTGGCTGAGCACGGTGCCGCCCCCCTTTCCGTATCGAATGGTTCTTGTGACAACTCTATTCTACCAAACGATGGGAAAAATTACAATATATGAAATCCCGTTTTCAAAAATACTGTGCATTTTGACGGCTTAATCGTTTTCAATCCCGGAAATCGGGAAGTTTTTTCGGTAGAATGCCTTTTCCAAAATCGCAAGAAATGCCCAGAAACCACGGACTATCTGAAAAGCAGCGCCATGGTTTCTTTGGTACAATATGCTCAGAAAGAAAAAGAATCCAGAGCAAAAGATGTGCAATATGACCGATTGGAGGGGGAGCGCGTTGCGTACCTACGGCGTTGGAATTCTGGGTTCCGGTGTCATCAGCCGAACCTATATCGCGGATATTCAGAAGTTCTACAAGGCGCTGGATATCCGGGCAGTGGCAGACATCGACCGGCGGCTGGCCCGGACCCTGGCGGATGAATTCGGCATCCCCAAGGCCTATGTCACCGGGGAGCTGCTTCAGGATCCGGACATTGAAATCGTAATCAACCTGACACCCCCTCAGTTCCATGTGGAGCTGGACAAACAAATTCTGGGCGCGGGCAAGCATCTGTTCAGCGAGAAGCCCTTTGCCCCCACTCTGGCAGAGGCGGCTCAGGTCCTGGCATATGCCCGGGAAAAGGGCTGCATGGTAGGCGGCGCGCCGGATACCTTCCTCTGCTCCGGACTGCAGAGTATGCGCTGGTATCTGGACGCGGGGATCATCGGAACCCCCTTCTTTGTCACCGCCAATATGACCACCTTCGGTGTAGAAACCTGGCACCCCAATCCCGCAGCCTTTTATCGGCAGGGAGCGGGTCCCATCATGGATATGGCGCCCTACTATCTGTCCGCAATTGTGGCGCTGCTGGGGCCTATTGAGACGCTGGCCGCCTTCAGCGCCCAGCCCAGCCAGATCCGGCGGGTATACGCCGGTCCCCGGGCGGGCAGCGGCATTCCCGTGGAGCTGCCCACCCACTACAGCGCCATCGCGCGGCTGCGCAGCGGCGTGGTGGTAAACCTCAATGTGAGCTTTGATATTTACGGGTCCAACCTTCCCATGTTTGAAATCTACGGCGACGGCGGCACCCTTACCTATCCGGATCCCAATTTCGGCGGAGGTACCCCCAGGGTTTACCGGAAGGAACAGTATACCGATACCGCCTACCGGAACGATCCGGAGGCGGAGGCCCGGAAGCGGCGTTTCTATGAGCTGCCGGAGCTGATGCCCCGGGTCAAAGACTATTCCCGGGGACTGGGCGTGCTGGATCTGGCCGCCGCCATTGACGCGGGCATTCCCAACCGGTCCGGCCCGGAATTCCTGCTCCACATTACAGAGGCGCTGGAGGGGCTCCAGCTCTCGGCGAAAACCGGCAGCTTCTACACCATGACCACAACCTGCGAACGCCCCCGGCCCATTGCCCCGGGCGGTTATCCGGAAACCATTTAACACCGAAAGGAGAAAACAATTATGGCAGGAGTACTCGGAACCCACACTGTCGCCCAGGTGGGCTTCATCGTAAAGGACGTGGAGGCATCCAAAAAGAAATGGGCCGCCTTCCTGGGTATGGAGGTTCCCCCCACCCAGCCCATCGGTGACTACGCCGTGACCCAGACCACTTTCCAGGGAGAACCCGCTCCCGAAAGCTATTGCTGGATGGCCTTCTTTGACGTGGGCCCCGGCGCCCTGCAGATTGAGCTGATTCAGCCCAACGAAAAGCCCTCCACCTGGAGAAATTTTCTGGAGGAGCACGGCGAGGGCATGCACCACATCGCGTTCCAGGTTCAGGCCTCCGGTCAGAAGGTGGAAGCGGCCCAGGCCCATGGCCTGAAGCTGGTGCAGCGCGGCATCTACGGCGACGGCAGCGGTGAATACAACTACCTGGATGCCCCGGAGCTGAACTGCATCATTGAGCTTCTGGAAAGCTACGGCAAGTAAACCGCTATGAGACTGGGTACATCCGCTCCGCTGGCCCACTCGGGGCCCGCGGACTGGGCGCAAAAGCATCGGTCCCTGGGGCTGGGCGCCATCAATTTTCACCTGACCTGTGAGGATGATCCGCATTTGGCGGAGGCCTTCCTTCGGGAGGCGGAACAGCAGGATCTGGTGATGGCCGAGGTAGGCGTCTGGCGCAACACCCTGTCCCCGGACCCGGAAATCCGGAACGCCTCCATCCGCTACGCCATCGGACAGCTGGAGCTGGCCGACCGCATTGGGGCAC
>CAYYEN010000449.1:0-3295 GCA_964470795.1 uncultured Spirochaetaceae bacterium
CTGGATTTACTGATAATTCAACCATTGGAGTTGAAACTTCAACAGTTGCTTCAAACTCAACATTATTAGCACCTTTAGTAGTATTCTTAGTAGGTTTTAACTTTGATGTAATATCTTCATTATTAATCTTTACTTTACCAGAATAAAAATAATCCGAGTCTAAACCTTTGGAAGCATAAGCTTTACCCGCAGTTCCATTTACCTTAACCGTTGCACTACTTACGGAACCACTACCACTGCTAGAGCATCCGATTACAAAAGCTAACAATACAACTGTTACGCTTACTAAAACTAATTTTTTGATTTTCATATTCATCTCCTGAATTTAAATTTTTTATGTTTGTAACATAGTTTACGTACTCCAAATCTAAATATCGGGGTTGAAATGTAAATTTTTTAATTATTTGGTTAATTAATCATCATCCTCATCGGAATCATCATCAGAATCACTACTGGAGCTGTTATCTGAGTTATTATCAGAACTACTGCTGGAATAATCACTACTTGAGTTATCATCTGAATCATCACTACTTGAGTTATCATCTGAATCACTATCGAAGCTATCGCTGGAATCACTATCTGAACTATCATCTGAGTCATCATCAGAACTGCTGCTAGAGTAATCATTTGAAGAACTATCACTAGAATCACTACTTGAGCTATCATCTGAGTCATCATCAGAACTGCTGCTAGAGTAATCATTTGAAGAACTATCACTAGAATCACTACTTGAGCTGTAATCTGAGTCAGTATCAGAACTACTGCTGGAATAATCATTTGAGTCACCATCAGAGCCATCGCTGGAGCAATAATCAGAATCATCGTCAGAGTCATCATCATAGGAATTAGAATTATTGTTGCTAGGACTACTATTTATAAAGGAATGGTCAATATCCTCATCATCTTCTTCAACCAAAGTAATTTCTTTCTCTAACTCTTCTTCAAGAAGCTCTTTTATATCCTCAATTTCAATTTCTTCTTCATCCTTAAATTCTTCTTTGAGCTCTTCAAGAACTTTCTTAGAAACAGAAACATTATGGCCTTTTAAAGCCTCAAGTGTTCCAAGGAATACATTTAAGTCTTTTATATTAGGTTTTTCTTCATCAGAGTCGTCATCTGTATCATCAGTTTCTTCTAACTCATCATCTGTATCATTATCGTTTGAGTCATCATCAGAATCGTCTTTATCCTCAGCCTCTTCTAACTCATCCTCTGTATCATTATCGTTTGAGTCATCATCAGAATCGTCTTTATCCTCAGCTATATCTGTATTCTTATCTTCAGAGCCATCATCTAAATCTTCTTTATCTTTACCTAGTTTATCATCATCAGATGCTTCAACCTCGTCACGTTCTTGCTCATCAGTATCGTTGTCTTTATGAGACTTATCTAAATCATCATCAAAATCAACTTTGTCTTTATGCGGCTCATCTAAATCATGGGTCTCTAAGTTTTTAGAATCGTCAAGTTTATCATTCTCTTCAGCTATATCCTCAGTAGCTTTAGTATCCTCATCTTTTTTAATTATAGGGCTAGGATTTGAGTCATCAGGTTTGTTGGCCTTTGAAGAATCTGTTTTAATTGCTGGAGTAGCTTTAGAAATAGTTAGGCTCGAATGCTCTACAATAGGCTTAATATCTTCTTTGGTTTGAACTACTTCAACAGTGGCATTAAAGTCCTTATTATTTTCAAGATGGTTAACTATTACAGAACTTACTTTATCTTCTGTTTTATGGGACCAGGTATCATTCTTAGACTCAACAGAAAGGGTTATTTGTCCATCTTCTTTTAGGTAGTTCTCCTTTATTGCTTTATCTACTACAGAGGCAAATACAGTATCTACAGCTTTAAATTGGTAATGAGAGTTATCTAATAAGGCTTTTCCGTCTTCATTAAGACCTTCAATACTAATAATATAGTTTAGCCTATTTATTTTTGCTTTTATTGTGGGGTTAATCTGCATCGTTACTGCACCAACGGGCACAAACAAGAATTGCCAAAAACAGATAGCAGATATAAGGGTTGAAATAATATTTGAGAAAAGTGCAGATATTTTTCTGCTAGACTTATATCTAACAGCAGCAAATTCAACAACTTGGCTAACCTTTTGTCCAACTTCATAGTGGAGGTTTGCAACTTTTTTAAATCTTCCTTTTTGATCAAGCACAATAGCGTAGGCTAAATGGCATTCCATGACTAGAAAACTCAAAGTAGAACCTCCTTTTTATTTAAATCTAAATGTCCTCGAATTATCTCAAAGCCATTTGTATAAGCGAGCAAAATACCCAAAAGATACTTTCTTTGTCGCTCTAAGGTTTTCTTATCAACACCAGCGCCTTTTACAAGGGTGGAAATTGGTAGCTTTTTAGTCAGAAGTAAGTGATCAAATATAGTAGGATTGGAAATTGCATAGTCTAATACCTTCATACAAGCTGTAAAAGTTCTTTCCTGCTTTGGGCAGTTGTCGGCAATATCACTCATCGTTAAACCATACTCTGCTAAATTTGTAGAAAACTCCTCCATTTCCACTTTAGCCGCACTTCTTACAACAAACTCCTCGATCTCATTCCTATCATCCTTAATAGTCTCTTCTAGGGTTTTATCCTCATCTTCGTTTACCTTTTCATTTAGCAAAACTACCATAGTATGTTTATCCTCTTTTCGACTATAGTCGATAAGACGATTTCTTATAGCGGTTCTCGCGAAAGAAAAGAAGGCTCCTTTGTTTGGATTAAAAGACATCAAAGCTTCATAGAAAGCAAATAATGCAATGCTATATTCGTCTTCGTTGCCAAAAATGGAATGCGCTGTAAACTTGGAAGTCTCAGCTTTTACAAACGGAACGTACTGCTTTATAAACTTATCTGCAGCCTCGCTATCCTTTTGAGCTTTCAACACCAAAGCTATAACCGCTTTTTCATTCTCCAAACTAAACCTCATTTATATATTACGTATGATTATTTCAAATATTAGGGTGCGTGATAAAATATTTGAATTTTCATTATAACTTGAAACAAGTTTAAAGCAACCTTAAGTTTTTCAACCTTTAAAATTCTGATAGATTTTTCAATTTCTTAGTAATTATTTTGTGAATATCTCAATAAATGGATAGAAAAGTACTTCCCATACCCCTTTATCTAAATTCATATGAAAGAGCGTTGTTCTAAAGAGCCAAAAGCCTAAAGTTATTAGAGCAAAACCTAATATAAAAATTATTAGCTGCTTTCTAAAAGCTTTTATGTAGTAAATAACAAAATGCTTCATTTCTTCTTCACTTGGCTTAATATTCATAAAA
>CAYYEN010000450.1:0-1502 GCA_964470795.1 uncultured Spirochaetaceae bacterium
TTTCAGGTTATTGATTGAGGGGAGTACAATCATGAGAAAACTAAAATGGATTTTACTGTTATCTTTAGTTATCTGTTCAATTATTAGCTGTAAGCAAAAAAGAGAGGAGATAACACTTAGTATGTGGCACAATTATGGCGGAGAAATGCAAAAGAGCATGGATAGCTTAATTGAAGAGTTTAATACTAGTGTGGGTAACGATAAAGGCATAACCATAAACGTGACTGCTATTAGCTCTAGTAAAGAATTAAATAAAGCTCTCCTCTCTATTGCCCAAGAAGAGCCAGGAGCTCCCTCAATGCCCGATATCACCACTGCATATCCTCAAAATGCAATAGTCTTTAAAAAGAGCGGAAAGCTTGCTAACCTCTACAACTACCTAGATCAAAGCACAATCGATAAGTATGTATCGCCTTTCTTAAAAGAAGGTGAAATAGATAAAGGACTTTATGTATTTCCACTGGCAAAATCGAGTGAAGTACTCTACTTAAACCAGACCGTATTTGATGAGTTTTGTAGTGCAACTGGCTTTAACAACTCAGATTTAGCAACTTTTGAAGGATTGTTGGAAATTGCAACCTCTTATTATAAGTGGTGTGGTAAAAGCTTTTTTACCGCAGATTCTTTTTTCAATCTAACACTTGTTGGAATGGAGCAACTTGGAGAGCCTCTTATAGTCAACGAGCACCTCAACACCGAGAGTAAGAATTATCAATATATTATAAAGCTACTTTATGACGCCATTAAAAATAAAGGCGTAACACTTTATGATGGTTATTCCTCTGATTTATCGAAAACGGGAGATATAGCAGCCTCTACTGGCTCTTCTGCAGGTATTCTATTTTATGGAAATACTATCACCTACCCTGATAACCGTGTTAAAGAAGTAGAATATTCAATTCTTCCTTACCCTATTTTTAAAGCTGGTAATAAAATTTCAATGCAACGAGGTGGTGGCCTTATGGTTTCAGCTGGCACAAAAGAAAGAGAGGAAGCCTCTCTTACTTTCATCAAATGGCTGACAGAACCAAAGCAAAACTTAAAGTTTATCACCTCCACAGGCTACCTTCCAGTTACTATTGACTCGTATAAGGAAGAAATGGAATCTCACATACAGAAGATAGAAGATGAACGAATAAAGAAGATGCTGATAACAGTTACAGGAATGCAAGAAGAGTATACCTTCTTCTCGCCTCAAATCTTTGAAAACTTTGACTCTTTATCTAAAGCGTTTAAAACAAACTTCAAAAAAGCAATGCAAGCAAATAGTTTTAACGAAGCCCTTGCAATAATGGGAAGTCTATGAAGAGACGAAAGCTAAGCATAAGTGGTCGATTATTCTTATTTCTTGCACTATTTATAACACTTATGCTGGTAATGGTATCTATTACTCTTATCTTCTTTAATCTTCAAGGAAAGAATGAGACAGCTTTACTAAAGGTTATCGAAAATGAAGAAAGCCATTTAGTCCCTATAAATGAAGTTAGGTTTAATAATGGTGA
>CAYYEN010000450.1:1512-3290 GCA_964470795.1 uncultured Spirochaetaceae bacterium
CATCCCTTGAAAAGGACTTTAGCTCTCTTTCAATACGCTCGGTAATGCTCTCAGAAACCCTAACTCGTCAAATTGATACCTACTTAAAGACTACCAACTCCACTTTTGAAGAACTTAGAAAAAACCGTGAAAAGTTAGCTGAATGCCTTGCTGTAGTGTTTCCAATGTTAAAAAATTATGGAAGCAATACCATAGCAAGTGGGGTCTTTTTAATGCTAGATGCTACGATGAGTACTGAAATAATAAAATGGGAAACTTCTAAAGCTGGTATTTATCTAATGAAGACCTTACCTAACACTATCGAACCAATAAATTCCACTATTTACTGTCTCATAGGTCCTGGAAATATCGCTCGAGATAATAAAACGAGTTTACTTGGACAGTGGAAGATGGAATATGATATGCGCTCTTACGACTTTTTATATACAGATTTAAATGAAGCCAAAATGCATCCTGATAAAAGCATCTCCCGTCTTTATAAATGGAATGCTGGAGTTACGATCTCTGGCAATAGTGATTCCAGCTTTATTATAACCATCCCTATTAGAAATAGTGAGGGCGTTGTGTATGGACTGTGTGGTTTTGAAATTAGCAGTCGCTTGTTTAAAGACCTTTATACTCCTCAAAATGATACTTATACCAGCATCTTTGCCACGCTTCTTCCCTTTGAAAAGGATAAGCTGTTATCTAGCTATGGTTTTTTTGCCGGAAGAGAGTTCTTATCGAGTAAAAAGCTTCTAGATAACTTTGAATTAGATACTTACAAAGACTTTACCATCTTAAAAGGAACTGTAAATTATGGTGGCTTAATAAAAGATGTAAAGCTTTATCCAAGTACTTCAATTTATGCCACTAATAAATGGAAAGGGGCTATTTTATTAGAAGAAGAAGAACTTAGAAGCTATGTTTTAGCAGACTCTAATAATTTAAAAATAGCACTTGCTATAATTATAATAACAAGCTTAGCCCTTTCCTTTATTCTTACAAAAAGGATAGTTAGTCCTATCTCAACAACTATTAAAAAGCTTAATAAAGGGGAGCAAATAGACACTCTTTCCCCCTATGATGAGCTTAATGAGTTATCTGAATATATCGCACAACTAAAAAATTCAAGTAAGGAAAAAACTCTAATTGAACCAGATGAAGAATTCAAAGCCAACTTAAAGCTGTTATCACCTGCAGAAAAGAGAGTCTTCAACCTCTATCTTGAAGGCTATAACGCCACACAAATTGCTGAAAAGCTCTTTCTTTCTCAAAACACAATAAAAACTCATAGCCGCCGTATTTTTACCAAACTAAAAGTCTCAACAAGAAAAGAGTTGATGATGTACTTAAATATTATCAACAAAGAAAATCTATTCACTCAAAAAGAGGATTAATCAAGATAAGCAGACATTTCGGACCAATCGATTTTTCTATCCTTATAATAGAACTTTTTATCACGCTCTCCAACTTCTCTTAAAATCTTACAAGGATTTCCGACCGCTATTACATTAGAAGGTACATCTTTAGTAACAATACTGCCCGCTCCAATGATTGTATTATCACCAATACTTACCCCAGGCATTACAATAACACCAGCTCCTAGCCAGCAATTAGTGCCTATATGGATGGGCATATTAAATTGTATGCCCTTCATTCTGAGTTCTCCCATCAAAGGATGACCTGCCGTTGCAAGCACAACGTTTGGACCAAACATGGTATTACTTCCAACCCAGATATGAGTATCATCCACGCAAGTAAGATTAAAATTAGCATAAACCGAATCACCAAAATGG
>CAYYEN010000451.1:0-3282 GCA_964470795.1 uncultured Spirochaetaceae bacterium
TATACCATTTAAGCCTCCATAGCTTTTTTGCCAATATCTGTACGATAACTCATTCCTTCAAAAGTAACAATTTGCTCAGCAATCGCTTTATAGGCTTTTTGACAAGCTTTATCGAGAGAGGAATCTACGGCAACTACATTTATAACTCTACCACCACTAGTGACGAGTCTTCCATTTTCTCTTTTTGCTCCTGCTATATATACTTTCGCTTTATCATTTTTGTTGATTGTGATAGGAAATCCTTTTTTATAGATTTCAGGATATCCTAAAGAGGTCAAGGCAATACAACAAGATGATTGTGTGGAGAATTTAACTTCCTCTTTTTTTAATGTTCCCTTAGTAACGCTGAGCATAATAGAGAGTAAGTCAGATTCTAATAAAGGAAGGAGCGCTTGAGTTTCAGGGTCTCCAAAGCGAGAGTTATATTCTATCACTTTAGGCCCTGTTGGGGTAAGCATTAGGCCAAAGTAAAGACATCCAGAGAAGGGGCAACCCTCTTCTTGCATTGCTTTTACAGTTGGCATAAAGATAGTCTTTTCACAAAGCTGAGCAACTTCTTTAGTATAGTAAGGATTTGGAGCAATACAGCCCATTCCTCCAGTATTTAGTCCTAAATCTCCATCTAAAGCACGTTTATGGTCCATAGAAGAAATCATGGGAACCAGAGTGTTTCCATCGCAAAAGGAAAGAACTGAGACTTCAGGTCCTGTTAAAAATTCTTCAATTACAATAGTGTTTCCACTATTACCAAACTTACCATCGATCATCATCTCTTTGACGCTTATAATAGCCTCATCTTTATTTTGAGCAATGATTACTCCTTTACCAAGGGCAAGTCCATCAGCTTTGATAACTATAGGAAAAGAAGCACTCGTTAGGTAGTCAATTGCCTTACCAGGGTCTGTGAAAATTTCATACTCCGCGGTTGGTATATTGTACTTTTTCATCAAGTTTTTTGAAAAGGCTTTACTGCTTTCAATCCTTGCCGCTTCTTGAGTCGGACCAAAACAAGCAATTCCTTTTTTTTGAAGCGCATCTACTGCTCCTAATGCTAAAGGATCGTCTGGAGTTACCACAACATAATCAGCTTTTACTCTTAAGGCTGCTTGAATAATATCATCAATATCTGTTACTAAGCCTTCAAGCAGAACTGCATCTTTTTCAATTCCGCCGTTTCCTGGAAGTGCAAAAAGGGTTGGGTTTAAGGGTGATTTCTTAAGTGCCTTAATAATAGCATCTTCTCGACCACCTGAGCCTAAAACTAGTACATTCATAAATTACCCCTTAATGATGAAAGAGTCTGCTACCGGTGAAAAATAGCACAATAGCGTGTTCATTAGAGGCTTCAATTACTAAATCATCTCTTAATGAGCCACCTGGCTCTGTCACATAAGTTACTCCAGATTTATATGCTCTGTCTAAGTTATCTCTAAAAGGGAAGAAGGCATCTGAGGCTAGAGATACTCCCTTAATTGAGGCTAAATAAGCTTTCTTTTCTTCTTTTGTAAACGGGGTAACTGGAGAGGTAAAATTGTCTTGCCAAGTAGTAAATAAATCTGTTTCGGGATCGTCTGATAGATATTGTTCGATAACATTATCTTTTTCATTACGTGTAAGCTCTTTCTTAAAAGGAAGATTTAAAACACGCTCTGCTTGTCTCAAATGCCATAAATCTGCTTTGTTACCTGCAAGACGAGTGCAGTGAATACGTGATTGTTGTCCCGCTCCTACTCCAATGGTCTGTCCGTTTTGTGCATAAACTACAGAATTCGATTGTGTATATTTTAAAGCAATGAGAGCAACTGTTAAATCTCTTTTAGCTTCTTCTGTTATAGCTTTATTTTTTGATACGATATTAGAAAAAGTTTCTTCTGTTACGGTAAAATCATTATGAGCTTGGGTAAAGGTGATGCCATAAACAGTCTTAGTCTCTATTGGATTTGGAATATATTCTGGATCAATTTCGATGACTGCATAGGTTCCCTTACGTTTCGCCTTAAGTATTTCAAGTGCTTTGTCGCTATACCCTGGTGCAATAACGCCATCTGAGACTTCTTTGTTAATAATCCGTGCAGTATCTTCATCACAGATATCAGAGAGCGCGATGAAATCGCCAAAGGAGCTCATTCTGTCCGCACCGCGCGCTCGAATATAAGCAATGGCTAGTGGTGAAAGGTCAGCATCTTCTTTTACAAAATACATTTGTTTTTCCTCTTTTGTAAGAGGAAGTCCCACTGCAGCTCCAGCTGGGGAAACATGCTTAAAAGAAGTAGCTGATGGTAAATTTGTTGCTTCTTTTAATTCTTTTACTAGTTGGTAACCATTTAAGGCATCTAAGAAGTTGATATAACCAGCTTTTCCGTTGAGTACTTTCACTGGAAGTTTTCCTTCAATTGAAATAGAGGCTGGTTTTTGATTAGGATTACAGCCATATTTAAGTAAGATAGAATCAAGCATTGTTTTCTCCATTTTTATTTATAATACTTTCGTTGTTATCATAGCGAATATAGAGTGATATTTTGTTATCTTGGTTAAGACCTTCCCATAGTTGTGTCTTTAATTCTTCAGCTGTTGGAGGAAGTTCAAAGCAAAGAGGGGCTGTTGAAAAAGAGGGTAGTGGGTTACCATCATCTTCATAGGTATGAATTATGTGACAAAAACCAGGAGTTGCGGGATATTGCCATAAAAGACGAGAAGTTTCCTCCCCCTCTTTTTTTAAGATAGAGAGTACATAACTCTTGTTCTTACTATCAAGAACGATACTAATTCGTGGAGTAAAATTAGGGGCATCTGGCTCATAAGTACGTTTTACCAAAGCACTTTGAAGTGATTTCTTGTTGAGTAAAGCGTCCGCTATAGTATCTGTTTGGTCGCCATTTGTAAGAATAATATCATCTCCAACAACTCTCATTGCGTTATAGATGATTAACTCAGGATCTTTTAAAAGAGACTCATCATAAGCTTTAGTTTTAAGCATCTCCTCTTCTTTTACAAAAATTCTGTTTCTACTTTGTTCACTTCTACCCATAATTGCATAAGCAAGGACTATTTGATTATCTTTTGTAGTTCCAGCAAGAAGAAATCTACCCGGATAAGTTTTTTTTGTTAAATACTCATATAAATTCATTTTTTATCTCCTTAGAAAGTTGGTGAGCCAACATTTCAATCCCTTGTGGAAGTATTAACCATTCAGCTTCTTCCATTACTCTTTTTTGAAGTTGCTCAGGAGTATCCCCTTCTTTTACTTCCTGAGGAGCAATTTCGCTTCCGCCAACGGAGTCA
>CAYYEN010000452.1:0-3270 GCA_964470795.1 uncultured Spirochaetaceae bacterium
GGTTGAGCATCGATATAAGAAAGGTTTAAACGACCCATTCTGTCTACATCGATTAACTTAACATCAACAACTTGCCCTAAAGTTAAGACTTCATTAACTGTTTTTACTCTCTTCTTACTGAGTTTAGAAATATGGCATAAGCCTTCTTTACCAGGTAAAATTTCAATGAAAGCACCAAAATCTACGATACGTTTTACAGTACCTTTGTAAATTCTACCAGCTTCTGGCTCTTCAATGATAGATAATACTAAGTCTTTAGCAGCTTGTGCAGACTTGTTGTTCTTACCATAGATGGTAACAACACCGGTATCATCAATATTGATTTCAGCACCAGTTGTTTGAGCAATACCCTTAATAGTCTTTCCACCAGTACCAATAATAGCACCAATTTTTTCTTCAGGAACAGATACAGTTAAGATCTTAGGAGCGTACTCACTAATTTCACTTCTGTAAGTTGGTAAAGTTGCTTGCATAATTCCTAAGATGTGCATTCTGCCATCTTTTGCTTGTTGTAAAGCTTTAGACATAATCTCAGGAGTAACACCGGCAATTTTAATATCCATCTGGAAAGCTGTAATACCTTTTGTAGTACCTGCAACTTTAAAGTCCATATCACCAAGGTGATCTTCTTCACCTAAGATATCTGAAAGAACTACATACTTAGAGTAATCAGCACCTTCGGTGATTAAACCCATAGCAATACCAGCAACCGGTGCAACAATTGGAACACCTGCATCCATTAAGGAGAGACAACCACCACAAACAGAAGCCATTGAAGAAGAACCGTTAGATTCCATAATCTCTGATACAACTCTTATTGTGTACGGGAAAACTTCCTTAGAAGGAACAATTGCTTCTAAAGCACGTTGAGCTAAGTGACCATGACCAATTTCACGTCTACCAGTGGTTAAACGACCACACTCGCCAACTGAGTAAGGAGGAAAGTTATAGTGGAGCATGAAGTTAGAATATGTTTTCTCACCATCAATGGTATCAAACATTTGTTCATCTTGAACGGTACCTAAAGTAGCTACAGCTAAAGATTGTGTTTCACCTCTAGTAAAGAGTGCAGAACCATGAGTACATGGAAGAACACCAACTTCACAAGTGATAGGTCTGATTTCAGTAACTTTTCTGCCATCAGTTCTAACACCATCGTTAAGAATAGAACCTCTTAAGATGTTGTATTCAAGGTCATCAAACATAGTAGCTAATTGACCTGCATGTTTAGAATCTTCGGCGATTAAATCTGCAAATTTTTCTTTAACTTGATTATGAGCAACTTCGAGTGCTGCATAACGAGCCATTTTGCCTTTTACAAAGCTTGCTTCTTTAACTAATGGATAAGCAAATTCTTTAACTGGTTCGATCCAAGTTAAATCTTCAGTAATATCCATCAAAGGTAATTTTTCTTTACCGCAAAGTTCTTTCATCTTGGTTTGAGCTTCGCAGATTTTTGCAATAACCGGTTGAGCTGCAGCAATTGCATCTAACATGTTTTGCTCACTTACTTCTTTAGAACCACCCTCAACCATGGTAATACCATCGTGAGTACCTGCTACAACAATATCAAGTTTAGCAAGTGGAAGTTGTTGGAAAGTTGGATTTATAACAAATTTATTGTCAATCATAGCAACTCTTACAGCTGCGATTGGACCATAAAATGGGATATCAGAGATAGTAACTGCACAAGAAGCAGCATTGATAGCAACAATATCAGGAGTGTGTATCATATCAGAAGATACAACGGTTGGTACAATTTGGATTTCTCGACCGAATGCTTTATCAAATAATGGGCGCATTGGTCTATCAATTAATCTAGATACTAAGATTTCTTTATCCTTAGGTTTTGATTCTCTCTTTAAGAAGCCACCTGGGATTTTTCCTGCAGCATAATATTTTTCATTATACTCGACAGAAACTGGAACGTAATCAATAGGTTCCGAAGGTTGATCGCCACAGCAAACTGTAGCAATTACAGCTGAGCCAGCATAGGTTGCATAAACAGCGCCTGAAGCTTGCTTAGCAATTTTTCCTGTTTCAAATACGAGATCTGCATCTCCTACTCTAACAGAAACTTGTGTTACATTAGACATAATAATTCCTTTTTATTCTTTTTTTGTTCTTTATAAATAACTATAAAAGCTTAACCTGAGGCTAAGCTTTTATTTGTTTTGTAAACTATTTTCTGAGATTAAGTTGTTCAATCAAGGTTCTGTATTCGTTGATATCGTTGTTCTTAATGTACTTTAGTAAACGACGACGTTGACCAACCATCTTTAATAAACCACGACGTGAAGCGTGATCTTTAGGGTTAGCCTTAAAGTGGTCTTGTAAGTCGTTAATTCTTGCTGTTAATAAAGCAACTTGTACTTTAGAATCACCGGTATTTGCGGCATTTCCACCAAAATCTGTAACAATTTTAACTTTTTGTTCGTTGGTAATCATCTTTGACTCCTGCAAAATAAATTTAAATAATCTATCATCTTGAAAGGTTGTAAAGCAGTTTTATTTACATCATAAAATTCTAAAGATAAAGACTCTTCATCTATAGATACTTTACAATTACAACTAGTTGCATCTGTAAATACCAAAGCTCCGTTATACATTCCTGGTGGCGGCAGAAGCTGCATAACAGCCTTTCGAGAAAAGCTCAAACTGTCACAAGAGGGAATGGAAGGTATTGGCGCCAAATCCACTTGGTAAGGTCTGAGTGTGAACTGGGGCACAAGCTCCAATTCTCCTCGTGAAATAAATTCTCTAATCATAGAAGAAGAAATTTTTCTGTTGTGAGAATCTAACACTGGACTTTTTATTATAACATTAACATCTTTATGATGTCTATTACAAAGCTCTTTTAAATCAAAAGATTGAGCTGAAGCAGTAATAGTTCCACAATGAAAATCTTCTCCAACTATTAAAGCTTTTAGATCGCAAAGCTCGATTAGCATTTGAATAAATTCACTAGCTGAAAGTTTACCAAATTCAGAAGAAAAGTCAATTACTACTAAGGAATTAATTTCAAATACTGATAAATACTTTTCTCTCAATCTAATGGTATCTAAATTACTACTCCCTTTAGGATTTTTATTAAAAGTTATCACCATGGTTTCTACTCCAAGATTTAACTTTGAATACTCTAAAAGTGTATTAAAGATTTGTTGATGGCCTAAATGAACTAAATCAAAAACACCAATTGCAATAGCAGTTGGAACCTTTGCTTTAGTTTTTGCTTTAAGTAAATCAATAAAATTATAAATTTCCATTAAC
>CAYYEN010000453.1:0-3266 GCA_964470795.1 uncultured Spirochaetaceae bacterium
GTGCTTGTTTTAACTTGAGTAGCTTATCAACATTACGTTGATGAAGGGTGATAAGATTATCTAGATGCTTTAACAACAATGATATTTGACATTGCTCTCCCCTTGAAGGAAGACTAAATATTAGTTGCAGAAACTCATCATAGCTGATGCTTCTTCCATCTCTAATTCCATAAGTAACCATCTCAAGACGTTTAATAAAAAAAGCTGAACTGAAAATGTATTTCCAGAAGTAATCATCATTGGTTTTAGGATATAAAAAGGCCAAAACAGTGTATGCAGGCGATGTTATTCCCTCTATTGTGGAATGAGCAAAGCCTCCTTGGAAAGAACGTAAATGTATAACAAACTGACCCGGAAGTACTCTTTTATACCCAGATTCATTATTTTTATCATGACAAATACTTATACTATTTTCATCCCTACGTATCATTCCATGGTCTTGTGTTGCAGACAAAACTGGTAAAGAAGGGAAACCTTTATCAGAGACGCTTTTAAATAATTCTTTTGCCTTACGTTGTTCCCAATCATCATTGAAACCTTTAAATCTAATTCTAGGAGTTAATTGTTTATTACTCATTGTCACTCCTTAAAATTGATTGTAATTCCTTAAGACCTTTCATATCAAAGTCATTTCCAGTTAAATCATCAATCATGTCAGCAAAAGAATTAGATGTTTCGGCTATTTTTTTGTCTAAATCTAATAGAGTTTCATCATATTTTTCTACAAGATGCTTAAGTTGTTTTATAAACTTATTAACGGTTGAATTTGCTAACTGTTCTAAGCCTGAAACTAAGGGAGTAATCCACTTTTCAGCTAAAAGCTTTTTAGCATCTTCATCAGATAAGCTCTCTATAATGGCTTTTGCTTTAATATCAAGGTTTTCGGAGTCTGTTTTAACTTCTTTCTTCAAAGAAGCTTCTTCTTTTAAGAGAGCGTCTACTTGAAGTACTACATAGTTAAGAGAGCCCTCTTCTTCCTCATCTTTATACTTTGCAAGTTTTTTTGCTTCTTTTTTAATTTCAGAATTAACAAAAGCTGTTCTTTCCTCATTAAATAAATCACAATCTTTATCTTCATCAGTTAAGGACTCTAATAGTTCGGCATAAGTGCTTGTAATCTCTTGTAATCGTTCTTCTTTCTGTTTTACAGCATTTAATTCAGAAGCCATCATAAGGCGTTGAATGAGTTCAAAAGGTAGTACGTGACCGATATATCCCTCTTGAATTTCTACATCATTCTTAGTCACCATCTTAGGATCAACTTTCTTAATAGCTTCAAAGCCTTCTGATTGCAAGATTTCTAAATCGCCAGATATCTTATTCCAGTCATCATCAAGAATTTGGTAAGCAGCATATTTATCAATTAAAGTAGAGTCATTGAAGCACTTGAAGATTTCATCACTAATAACGCTCTCTTCTTGTGCTGCATTTATCGCCATCATATTATCAATTAAGGTGGCACTTAAGTAATTAGGCAGTTGTGATAAGGAATTCTTAATTTTGGAAATGAAAGTTGAGACATTCTCAGAATTCATTACCGCCTCTGTTAAATCATTAACTTTCAATTCCCTATAACTTTCATTAATATTATTAAATAACTCAGCTTTCAAATTAGGGAATTGGTTCCAATAGGGTTCAAACTTATCTATTTCAGAACATGGAATGCCACCAAAAATAGATGCATAAATATCCCAAGATTCAGCGTCTTCTGAGGAATCTACGTAACGTGGAATATTTAAGTTATATTCATTTTTGCTAATTTCTTCTTTAGATACTAACTTAGAAAACTTATCAACCGTTGCTCTAGAAATTAACACATCAACTACACGTTTGATATCCGAAGAACGAAGTTTGTTATTCTTTCCAACCTTCTCAAAGCCTTTTGAGGCATCAATAATCATAACATCGGTATCTGGTCTAGATTTCTTTAGTACCATGATAATTGTAGGAATACCGGTACCAAAGAAAATATTTGGAGGAAGTCCGATAATTGCATCAATGTTATTATTCTCAATTAGATTTCTTCTAATTTTTTCTTCTTCACCGCCTCTAAATAAAACACCATGAGGAAGAACAATAGTCATAACACCATCATTCTTAATATGGAATAAATCGTGAAGTAGGAAAGCATAATCTGCTTTAGATTTTGGAGCTACCCCGTATCGAGCATACCTAGGGTCTCCTTCTTTATCTGTTGGATCCCATGGCTGAGAATATGGAGGATTTGATACTACTGCATCTAATGAAAGTGGAGAATATGCTTGGTTTTCATCAAAATATGGCCAATCATCCGCAAGCGTATCGGCACAACGTGTTTTAATATTTGAAGGATTTATACCGCGCATTACCAAATTCATACGGGTAAGGTTATAAGTGTTTTCTTTTAACTCTTGAGCATAATACTTAATTTTACCTTTACTAGTCATATATTTTCCAACAGATTTACCAATTGTTATAAGTAAAGAGCCTGAGCCACTAGTCGGATCAAATATTTCTATTGTCTCTCTGTTCTTTAAATGGTTTGCAACGATTTCAGACATTAAAATAGCTACTTCATGAGGAGTATAGAATTCCCCTGCTTTCTTACCGGCATTAGCAGCAAACATACTTATTAAGTATTCATAAATAAAGCCCAAGACATCATAATCTTGTTTTCCATTCATTGGGATATCCTTGATTAATTCAATTAGTCCTCTAATAGCTTTTGTCTGAGCGCCTGAACTATCACCCAACTTTGATAGACCGGTTTGTAAAGTATTAAAGATGTCTTCATAAACCTTCTTATGAGTTTTAATAATATTTCTTTCAAAAGCAGAAAGTGCATCTGTGACATTTGAAACAGTGAAATCATTTCCTTTTTTAAGCCAGGTGGAAAATAGATTTTCATAACTAATGTAGTAACCAATTTCTTTTTGTATAAAATCTTTAGAATCTTCCATATCTAAAAGATCCTCTTCTGAAGCACCTTGGCTTATAAGAAACTCTACTTCCTTATCTGAAAGATATTTATAAAAAATGAAACCTAAAATGTAATCCTTATATTCGTTTGCTTCAATTTTTGAGCGCATTTTATTTGCAGCTTCCCAAATTCTTGACGCTAGTTGTTGTTTGTTCACACCCGTTCTCCTATCAATAGTTATTATCTGTGATTATAAACGATAAAAAAGTATAAAAAAGTAATAAAACCTAAAAAATAATAAAAATGTTGTATAGAGGTTTTTGCAAAAGTCGCCAAGTAGCGTAAAAAATGTAAAAATATGCAAAAA
>CAYYEN010000454.1:0-3256 GCA_964470795.1 uncultured Spirochaetaceae bacterium
AAAGATTTAAAGACATTTTTTTTATTTATATTAAAGAATAAAAATTTATAAATTTAATTATATAATTATGTTAAAAATCCGTTTATCTAGAGCTTGAAGAAAAAATCTTCCATTTTTTAAAATTGTTTTAACAGAACATTTTAAATCAGCAAAACACTGATATATAGAAGTATTATGATTTTATAATCCTATTAGTAAAGAACTAAAAATTGATAAAGAAAAAGCGGATAAATTTATTTCAAACTGAGCACAATATTCTCCTAGTTTGAAAAAAATATTAGAAAGGAATAAATAATTTTATTCATTTTATTTTTTTATTTATTATTTTATGAATGTTGTAGAATTTTTAAAATTTATTATTACTTCTATAGTAAAAAATACTAACGATATAGAAATCGAACAAAAAGATGATGAATTAGGTACTCTTTTAATGCTTAAATTAAACAAAGAAGATATCGGTTCTGTTATTGGTAAAGATGGTAAAACTATCAATGCTATAAGGACAATATTAAGAGTATTTTGATCAAAAACAAATACTAGAATAAACTTAAAAGTTGTAGAATAAAAATAAATTAATTATATTTAAAAAAGATAGTTAATAAATTTTTATTGATATATCAAAATTAAAAAATTTAATTATTTAAAATAAATAATAATATGGTTATTGATGTTGCTTTTGCAGTTGATTATGGTTGACTTGATCCAAGCAAGGCTTATGATATAAGTGATATTATAAGAATATGAGTATGATTGGTAATTTTATTTTCTTGAATGATTGCCGTTTTTTTCATTATTTGGTGATGAGTTATGCTTATACTTTCATGATGAAAAGAAGACAAAGTTAAACCAGCTATGAATCATATTCGCTATTCAATAATTTGATTAATTTTAATTATACTATCAATTTTTGTTTTACCTAAAATATGAGATATGTTGCAATTAAATGTATCAAAATATATATCTCCTAATTCTGTATTTTCTACAATTCAAGATTTATCCAATAAATTTTTTGGACCAAAAGATGAAATAAATTTAAATCCAAACTCATCTAATACTAGTTTACCAGCCAATTTTTCTGATTTATAATTTATAAACAAATTTTAAAAAAACTACTTTATTTATTGAAGTAGTTTTTTTAAAATTTTCTCTTTAATAATATGTTTTTCAGAAACACAATCATAATATTTAAAATAATTAAATTTTAATGTTAAAACATTATCTAAATAATTATAATTAAAATCTTTTATCGGAAAATTTGATATAAACTCTCTTCAAATTGAATTATTTAAAGCAAAATTCCAATCTATTATTTCTCAACTAAAACTATTTGGTCAATTAATACTATAAATATAATTAAATCATCAAGATAGAGTTTTAAGAAAATTTCATGTATTTGTAACTAAATTTCAATCTCATATAGTAAAATATGGAAAATAATCTGTATACAAAACAGATCAGGTTAAAAAATCTAATTTTACATAATAAGATCAGGTATTTATTGGTACTGGACCAATTCAGTCTATTTGAATTTCATATAATTGTCAAGTTTTAAAAGTATTAGATCATCAAGAAAAATTATAAATTAAACTTGATCAATTGCTTATATAATCATCTGCTCATGTTCATGTAATT
Organism: uncultured Spirochaetaceae bacterium; assembly: GCA_964470795.1. Taxonomy (GTDB): domain Bacteria; phylum Spirochaetota; class Spirochaetia; order Sphaerochaetales; family Sphaerochaetaceae; genus Bullifex. Next base: position 1,633 of record CAYYEN010000454.1, read on the forward strand.
CAAGAAAATGTAAAATTTCAAATAAGATTAGGCGATGTAATATTAGATATTCAAGAAAAAGTAAAACTTATACCTGTAGCAGTAAATTCTTTAAAAACTTGAAATTTTACATTTAATTTACTTCAATCTCATTCTCAATCTTTATAATTTAATATTTTTCAATTTCAAGAATTTGCTATAAGCAAATCAGATCAAGAAAAATATAAACTAGTAGGCTTATTTATTCATTCTTTTTTTCAAAGTAATTCTTTAATTGTATTATTATTAATATTATAATACAAAATTCTATCATTTAATGTGTCTGCTATATACAAAAAAGTGCCACTTCCAATAATTGAAGAAGCATAATTTAATTGTGTGTTTTTAGGTTTTTGTTCATTTAAATTAAATCCTGCAATTCAATTTCAAATTATAACCTCACTTCAAGAATATATGATATGTCATGTATGACTTAATGTATATGATATTCAATTTAAATTACTAGATTTTTCTTTAAATTCAGGTAAAACAAACTCTTTTATTATAAGTTTTTTTACTGTTCAGGTTGCATTTATTATATCTTCTCAAAAATTATCACAAAAACCAGTAAAAGTTTTTATTCAGATAAAAGTAATAGGCAAATTTAGAGAACTTGTTTTTAAAAAAATTCAAGTTTCATAATCTCAAAAAGATGCTCAAGAAAAATAAATTCAATTAATATTTGATATTGTTTTTAAAAATTCTTCTTCAAATTCAATATTTTTTAAATCCTCACTTAATATTTTATCATTTTTTTTAATTGTATATATTCAATTTGAAACAAACACAACAATAGATAACATTAGGATTGTAGAAATTGTAACAGCAATTATTAATTCTATTAAAGTAAAACCATTTATTTTTTTTCTCATATTTCTTAATTTTTAAAAACTTTTTAAAATAGATTAATTTTTGCTATTAAAAACAAGTTAAATATATATTTTAAATTTTTCAATTAATTTTATTACCAGATCGGATTTGATTTTAAGTTTTTTATTTTTAAAAAACCATTAAAATAGACTAGATTGAGCTCTATACGAACTTTTTTTAATATGTTTTTAGCATAAAAACAATTTTTCATCTAAAATTTTTTTTACATATTCAAAAGTATTTTCTATAGATCAATTTGCATTTATTAAATATATATTTCTTTCTTTTTTTAATTTTTTATATGCTTCTAAATATTTTTCTCTAACTTTTATCAAAAAATTTAATTCTTCAAAAAATTCTTGTTTTTCTCATCTATGTTTTAACCTTTTTTTTATATTATCTATACTAACATCAAAAATAAAAGTTATATCTGGAATTAAAATTTTATTATAATTATGTGCTTTATAAACCTCATCAAAAGTTAATCATTGTGCTACTTGATAAGCATAAGTAGAATAATCAAATCTTGAAGATAAAATATGAGAATGTTTTAAAATTTCTTTTCTTATTTTAGTTTGTTCTATTCTGTCTTGTACATAGAAACCTAAGGCCTCATATCAATCTTTAAATCATTCTTCTTTTAATTTTCTTGCAATTTCTTTTCAGGCTTTTGTGTTATGTGTAGGTTCTCGTGTAATCCAAAGTTGAGAATATTTATTTTTTTGTCTAATATAAG
>CAYYEN010000455.1:0-3255 GCA_964470795.1 uncultured Spirochaetaceae bacterium
TGGCCAGCTCTTCGGCCAGGGCGGCTGCGTAGCGGGTGCGCGGATCGGCGTAGGGCGTGGTGGCGAAGGTTTCGTGGCTTACGCCTGCCTTCTCGATGAAGTCCCGGTAGCTGATACCGTGCCGCCCCGGTGCCTGGGTAGCCAGTTCCTCGGCGGCATCGGCATCACCGGCCTTGACCAGATCGCGGTAGGTGGACAGGTCGGTTTCAAGACTCGGCTGTGCGGCACCATCCCGAATCAGCTTGCGCAGGTAGTAGTTGTAATTGCTGACGTTTACAGGGTAGCTGAAGCCGCCATCAGTCAGCGCGATTTTGATTTTCTCAATTCGCCCTTCGAGGTAGCTGATGGCCCCCTTCTTTGTGCCGCCCTTGCCGACAACATCGCGCGGGGTTCTGGTGCCAGCGCGCACCTCGGCCAGCATCTTCTGAGCCTCAGCCATGTCGCTTTCAAGCACCTCAAGGGTGAAGCCGGAGGTTTTGCCGGCGTTAATTTCGCCCATGAACTGCTTGCGAGTCATCGGCTGCAGACCTGCTGCCTGAGCCTTCTCGAACAGCTCATCGCTCTCCTTGATCCAGCGCCGCATGATTGCGGTTTCGCCATCATCCTCGCTCGGCTCAGGTTGTTCGGTCTCGCCGCCCGCAATCTCGCGCATCCGAGCCATGACCTGCTCGGACGCCTGAGTAACGAAGCCCTCGCGCAGGGTCAGGAGCTGGGCCACAGGAACGCCCTGTCCGACGATGCCTTTGGCGTTCTGGTCGTACCAGTTCTCGGCGATGGTCTTGGCCATAGCCGGGCCGTCCTGTTCCACGTCGCTGCGGGCCGCGAAGGTCTGCAGGCGGTCGGCCAGATCGGGCTGGGACTGGAAGGCTTCCATCAGTGCGGCGGCGTAGTCGGTGGCTGGTTCGGGCTGGGTCGCCTTCGCAGCCTTCAGGCGCTCGTTGCGCGCGCGCTCGGCCTCCAGTCGCTCGGCGGCCTTGCTGGCCCGGCTGGCGAGGGACTGCAGGTCATCCTCCAGTGCGGTGATTTCGTCGGCAGCGGTTTCGGTACGGGCGCGCAGTTCTTCGCGGCGGGCCTCGGCATCAGCCAGGGCGGCGGTGCGTTCTTCGCGGGCGGCGTTCTGCTCCTGAAACTTCGCGCTATTGGCCTCGATCAGCTGCGCCATGCGGCGGGCCATCAGGTCAAGGGTAATGTCGCGCCCACGCTCTGGTGCTACGCTGGCCGTAATGTCGCGCTTGTTCAGCATCCAACGGTAGGCAACCAGGGTTTCGTCCGGCTGGAATTTCTTTGGGTCTGAGTCAGGGCTGTGAAAGAGCACCGACACAGCTTGGCCGTCGCTGATATTGAACGTCACCACCTTGTAGGCAAACAGGGCGTTCTTGCGGTCTGGGCCAATGTAGGGCTCGCCCTCGACGGTCAGGCCAGCACCAAGGTAACGTCCCAGCACGCGGGCCAGGGCCGCCATGGTCTTAGGCAGGCGCGTGTAGATGGCCGTCACCGCTTCCAGCACCATGTGGTTCTGGCCGTTCATGATGGCGTCGGCTTCGTGCCCAGTGCAAGACTCAAGCAGCAGCGCTGCATCGCCAGGGTCTGCCGCAAGGCTGTACATCACGGCCTTGAGTTCGTTCTTCGTCCATCCTTCGGACAGCTCGATACCGTTGTTGACGCGGTATCCGTGGATAGTGGGGTACAAGGCGCTCATGCGGCCTCCATTTGATCGTTCTCAGCGGTGATCCGCTCCAATTCGGCCATATCGGCTTCGTGCTGCTTTTTCGCGTTGTCAACGCTTGCGGCAAGGTTGTCGCGCTGCACCTTTTGCTCTGCCAGCTGGGCTTCAAGGTCTGCGATTTCAGCGGTGGCCTGTTCCAGCTTCACAGCCGTGGTTTGTGGCCTGCGGCCTGCCCCGCCGTCCAGGTCGCCTTCGTCCACCTCTTGGCGTGCCGCCTTGCGCCGTGCAGCCTTGACAAAGGCAGCGCTGTTGCCCTGGGCCATGGCTGCAATCTCGGCCACAGCCTTTTCCATATTGTCAACGCTCTTGACGGGCACCACGCGGCTATTCAGCTTCACCTGATAGATGTCGCCGCCGCCCTCGCCGTCATTTTTGAGCGACATCACCACGCGCTGCCCGTCACCAAAGAAAAACGATGCATCCTTGACCTGATACCCGGCCCGGCGTGCCGCGCGGTTGCTGGCTTCAACGTCAACAATCGTCACCCCAGCTTTCTCGAATGCCTTTTTGATTGGCTCTACGCCTGCAACATCGAAATGTGAAAAGTCAAAAACGCCAGCATAGTTTTGACGCATTACAGCCCCCCAAAATCGACTTTTTCGCCAACAAAATCAACGCCAATATCACCAAGATCAATGGATAACTCGCCAAAATCCATACCGGATTGATTGTTGTCGTTTGTAAGAATTACAGACGGTTTCTTTTCTATGATCGTGATAACATTTGAGGCTACATCCCTCTTTGTTTCAGCGATTACCGCATCCCCCTCTTGAGGGGTATCAACAGCGAGTATCTCTGCCGTTGTTGTGCTGCCAATGCTGTATTTTGCGCGAATGACCAGTTTGTACTCGCCATCCGGGATGGCAATGGTTTCAGGGGAGCCGTCACCAGTAACCGTGATGTTATATCCGTTAGTTTCCACAACGGCAACCGATTCGGAAGTTTCAATAGTTACCGTGCCATCATTGTTTTTCGTAACCCCAAATCCACGATAAACACCAACCGGAATTACGCCAAAAAATTTTCGATTAAGAGCGTGCGAAACATAACGCTCGCGCCATGAAATATCTGGAATCAACATATTCAACCCTTAAAAAACTTCGGGAGGATTCTCACCCAGGTGCGGGAAGTCCAAGTATCCGTATGCGGTATGTGAGTCGTCTGGCGTGATCCAGTCCGGCAGGTCTTGCATGACGGCCAAAAGATTGCCTTCGGTGTCATATAGGCCGATGATGCTGAATTTTTGAGGTTCCGTCACAGAGCCTTTGGGAAGACGGCAGCGCACCAGCACACGGCCATCTGCCTTCAGCATTTCAGGGGTGCCTGAAAAGAACTCACCGGGCACGGCTTCAAGATCACCAGGGATGGGTTGAAACGTCGGGCGTGGCGAAGTGGACTCATCCACGAAGCCGTGACCAAAGCGAAACTGACCAATGCGAACACAAGGCTCAGTGCCTGCAAGGGTTCCGGCAATACGATCGTAAAACTTGGAAAGAAGCGTAGAACGCTTGTAATCTGCCGTGTTCGGC
>CAYYEN010000456.1:0-3254 GCA_964470795.1 uncultured Spirochaetaceae bacterium
CTTGGTCTGCTGTGTCTTCGCCTTTGCCTTTTGATAATCCTTCGTAGCTTTCTGGGCTTTATCCCTGGCTGCATCAACCCTCTTATCTCCAAAGCTGGTTTCCTCTGTGAATGTGTCATCTTTAGCTTTGAAATCCTTAGGTTTGTCATCACCCTTTGATCTGCCACCAGTTTTTTCTTTTTCTCTGCCGGCAAATTCACGCTGAATTCTTCTGTGATGATTTACCTTTTGTTCTGGCTGTGACTGCTCCGAAGACTCACTTCTAGGTCGTTCCAAGTTTTCTGCGGGAACTGGCTTTTTTGCAGTTGCCTTTTCAGGCTGGGGAGTTGCCATAGTAGGTTCCCTTGCAAATTCAGCCGTAATCTTACGACCAGACTTCTTGTTACCTGCCATATACTATGCCTCCCCTTGCTTTACCGATTCCTCCGGTTTTGTATTCATAATGCGGTAAGTCTTAGTATCTGTAGGATATTTATCTACAAACGGAATGACTACGTTATCAAATAATATGAGTCCGGAACCTGGATCCGAATTTGTCACATGCTGTAACTGCTTTGCTGACAGTCCAAGCTTATCCGCTAAGATATTCTGGTCCTTTGCATTCTGATTCAAAAGATATACAAAATCTGAGTTACCAAGGATTCCTTCAATCTCTTCTGACCTTAAGAAGTCACCTACGTTCTGTGTAAGACCTGTTGGAATTCCTCCCCATTTTCTGAATCTCTTCCAGATTTCAACCGAATAAATGGCTGTTTGTTTTTCACGCAAAAGCAAATGGAACTCATCACAATAGTATCTGGTTGCAATCTTTCTTTCACGGTTCATGGATACTCTGTTCCATACGGCATCCTGTACAATAAGCATTCCAAGCTCTTTTAACTGATTACCAAGATCCCTGATATCAAAACACATAATTCTGTTCTGGGAATCTACATTGGTCCTGTGATTGAAATAATTCTGTGAACCATGAACATATAAAACCAGACTGTTTGCAATTCGCTCTGCCTTTGGATTCTTATGTGCTAACAGTGCATCATACAAGTCCTCCAAAAGTGGCATATTCTCCGGTATAGGATTATCGAAATACTTATCATATATATGTCTGATACATTCATCGATAATACCCTTTTCATCATTCTCAAGACCGTCCTTACCACCTGCAATCAAATCACATAGTGTAATAAGAAAGTCTGATTTTAACTTAAGTGCTTCCTTGTCATCCTTATGAGAAATCTGAATATCCATAGGATTTAGGTAATCCTTTGAATTCGTTGCCAATCGTACCACCTGTCCATTTAATGCCTGCACAAGTGGAAAATACTCGCCCTCCGGATCACATATAACAACATCATCCCTTGTCATAAGAAAGCATGATAAAATCTCTCTTTTTGCACTAAAGGATTTACCTGAACCAGGCGTTCCAAGTATGACTCCATTAGGAGTACGAAGCTTCTTTCTATCCGCCATAATCATGTTATTTGATAAAGCATTCAAACCATAATATATAGCCGGAGCCTGCATAAATAATTCCTGTGTACAAAATGGCACTAAAATGGCTGTACTCTTTGTGGTAAGTACTCGCTCAATTCCAGTCTCATTACATCCAATAGGCGCTGATGCCATAAGTCCCTGTTCCTGTAAATACTGAAGTGGTCTTAAATTGCAGTTAGCCTGCTGGATGATACCTGATACTCGCTGTGTGATAGCCTCCAGGTCCTTCTTTGTTTTACCAAAACATGTAATAAGAAATGTCATCTTAATTATCTTCTGATTGGAGCTGTTAAGGTCATCAAGAAGTTCCAAGGTATCCTTTTCATATGTAATAATATCCGTTGGCAGGATATCCATATCATATCCGGAGCGAACCGCCTTTTTCTGCTCTTCAATCTTCATCTTCTGGATATTGGTAAGCGCACCCTTAAGCATCTTAATCGCCTTTACCGGATCCATGGTCTGCATGTGCATTGTGACAGTTAAATTATCATCAATATCCAGTAGTCTCTTTAACAGCTCATCATTGAATCTTGGTGCTATAATATCCAGATAATGTACGCATCCATACATCTTTCCACTTCTGAATCTGTTAGGAAATCTGAAATCAAATCCTGGTGGTGCAACATAATCCTTTACACTCTTTCCACTCTCGGATAATTCCTTAAATGAAAAACGGAAAGGTTCGAGTGCGCCCTGGTTGAAATATTCATGCAGGACTCTTAATCTTTCCTTTCCGTCTAAAGAATGTGCATTTGTTCCCATACCATTGAGGTTTCGGATGACATCCTTTTCAATATTCATAAGCGTTGCTCTGGCATCCTTCACATTCAAAGCATCAACTCCAAATATGATGTACTTTGATTTGATAATACCATTTGTACCCTTTGCAGCCTGTTTCTTTAGCATCTGAGAATACTCTTCACGAATATCATCAAAAGCATCTCCCTGTAATGCAATATTGAGCTGTGCTGCAAGCTCCTTCGCACTAACCTGTCTGTTAAAGAGAAATAACTGGAACTTAATACTAGGATCAAAATAATTGATTAATTTGCTATATTCCTCCAATATAGTTCCCTGGTCCTCTATTTCCAGAAGATCATAATTAATGTCATAAAACTCTACCATCTTGGTGTAGTGCTTATCACTCACTTTACAGATACCGTCCTTATACATCTTTTCAAATGTAATTGTTTTCTGAGCTGTATCTGGTGTTTTCGTATCTTTGTCTGTACCGGCCAAAGCTTTCTTCAAATCCCTAAGCTGTTTCTTTTCTTGAAAGCTTAAGCCACTTTTTTCAGCAGCTTTATTTTTAGCCACTTTATTCTGCTTTTTTGCTGCCTCTTGCTTTTTCTTCAAGGTATTTTACCTCCCTTCTGATCCGTTCCTGTTCTTCAAGCTTTGCATAAAGATTTTCCGATTTATAAGGTCTGATGCCAGGCGTTAAAAACTTCTGCCTCATCATAAACTTAAGAACCTTCTCTGCCGGAAAACCATCTCTTTCATACATTGCAAAGAAGAAAAAAGGCAGCATAATTGCTACCATTAAAAGAGCGGAACCACTTGTTCCTAGTACATTCTTTGTAAGAAAATATACCGGTACGCCAGTAAGTGCCGCTCCTGAAAAACATATAATCTGACGCTTTGTCAGATTCAGTGCTACTTTTGTTTTGATGCCGGATAAATCTTTCGGCACCGCTACCGATATTGCCATAAGATCCCTCCTTAGTGTGCGTTCCATACAGATTTCGCAAGACTACCAG
>CAYYEN010000457.1:0-3252 GCA_964470795.1 uncultured Spirochaetaceae bacterium
AAAATTATATTTCTGAATAATTCCTCTATTGACCAACGCATATTTTTCTCCTTTTATAGACCTAATGTTAAGACATTATCTTCTAAATAATAATTACAATCAAATTCCTCAGTGATAGATTCTAAGTTTTTTATCACGTGGATTAATTGATCCTCTTCTAAAGCAATACCGTTTCCGACTCTTTCGACAATAACATTAGGATTAAGGGTATATAACCATCTTCCTACTTCTACGTATTTGCTTTCTAGTAATTTATCTTCAGATTCAGTAAGAGTTTTTTCAACCTCGAAATCTATATCTGATGTTAATATTTCACTTATGTTAAATATATAATCGTAATCTTCATTCAAGAAACTAGTTTGGATTTTCATTATATTCTTATCGTGTACATTTAAATAACTCTTTACGTTATTCTTGTTGTTCCTAATCATATATGCATCCGGACTATTGTCAGTCTTCGGGAAATATATGACTCGATTAGGTCGATAAATACCCAAGATAAAATCCATGATTGTCTCTGGTCTTGTGTGAATTCCTCGGTGGAACTTACTACTGTTATCAAAGACATGAACTATTCTTCTGTTAGTGATGATATATTTCTTTTGTTTAAAATCGTTGTTTGCTTTGGCTAATCTGTTTGCTAATTCTCCTTCGATCTTTTTGTCAAATTCCCAATAGGTTAAATCAACTTCCGGATCAAACTCAAGTGATTTCTTAACTCATTCGTTAAACTCGATTTTTTTAGGATCGACTAAATAGTATCGACCTGATGTTGCATAGTTAGATTCAGAACGATCAACGTCATCTATATCTAAATATTTCTTAGTTTTGTACATAGTCTCACCTCTTATTTTATAATTAATTATTCAACAGTATTATAATAGATCAGTAAAGCTGCATCTGGTTTTATATCCATCTGATCAGGTTCTAATCCTTTAATCGTCTCTAAATCGGCATTATCCACATTAGTTATCAGGAAGTGATGACCATAGACAGTAGGCATATCAGCAACCAAACGATCTCCGATAATGGTCTTTAATTCACTTCTGAATAATTCCACGTTATCTTTTCTGTCATAATCCAACAGTGTATAATTTTCTGGAATAACGATACTAAACGGTCTTTCGTATTTTAATATCGAATTTATATTCCTAATTATTCCTGCTTCTTCATCAATTTCTACTGCACTTAACATTGTCTTGAATAAAGAAAACATTGTGGTCTTATAAGAAATTCTTCTCGGATATAAATAAAACCTAGCGTTCAACGCATTGCAAACACCTATAATATCATCCTTATAAGATAGTAATTCCTCATAAGAATTAAAGGTATAGTAAACAATTTCACGTTGATGTTTTAAGTCTGGTTTTTCATCCGAGAAATCTTTATCTCGTTTAGTTATGAATCCAGAGAAGAAACCTTTACCATTAGAGTCTCCTTCTTCTTTATTCTTATCCATTATTTTTTTAAGATCTTCGTTATAAAAATTATTTACCATTTGTTCCTCCATAATAGACTACGGTCTTTGCATTTCTTTTAATATCGAACTCAGCACGTCTCGGATGATTTTCTAGATATCTAATATCGTGTTGGGTTGTAAGTAAATGTACACCGTTTAATGTTTTAATAGTTGCTACAACAGTCGTCTGACCTTCTTTAGATCTTGGGTGATTATTAATCGTATGAGTTAATTCTTTAATAAACTCTTCGTCTTGTTCATCGATATCCACAATCCATAATTGTTCTGGTCTTACTCCTGTGTTAGAGTCAGATACACTATCCCATAACCTTCTTGCGTAATTAAATTCTTTGTTCTTAATTATTTTCGGCATTTCAATCGACATATCGAAAGCAATACTTTGAAATGATTTAATGTTAGTCGCTAAATAAAATCTGGCGTTAAACATATGGCAATATTCTTTAATTTCTTCTCTGAGTTCTAGGAATTCCTTTTTAGATTTGAAACAATAACGTTTAACAACGTATGTTTTCTTATCTGGGTTTTCTTTAGTTCGGCGGATCACACTACCGATTAAAACTTTATCAGGATTATTAAATTCATCTAATGCATTTAGTTCATCAAGTCTACTAAATAATAGTTCAGTGACCTGTTCAAAATTATCTATTATCATTTCTTTCTACCTCTCTTTTTAATCTACTTTTTATATTATTTAATTCTTCAATCCTGTTGTCAAATATATTCTTAGCCTCTTGTTCTTCAAAATTGATGAGGTCAAGTAGTTCATCCTCAGCATCTTCCTCATTTTGAAAAACGGTAATTTCACCAAAGGTATTTGGAATATCAAAGACTGGTCGACTACCTCTATTGAAATCAATCTTTGTAGTTTCATATTTAATTATTTTTAAGTCATCATGGTCAAGGACAAAAACATATTCTTGATTTTTAGATATTTCTATTAACTCGTCTTTTGTAAACATTTTTTCATTCCTCCATTATTCTATTTTAATAATATATAATATTATTAAAAACAAAAAAGAGGATTTTATAATATTTAAGAAAAAAGGAAAAAAAACCCGAGTTATTAAAACAAGGGTTTATATTATTTATAAGTTCTTTGAACCGGTTATGCTAAGGCCCGAAAACTTCTCGGATTCAGAAAAGTGTCATATGGTTCTATATGACACCTCTCCTATTCAGACTCAACTGAACTGATCTAATACCCATCTTTCGACGGCAATACACAGGTCAACAATATACCGAAGTACATTGTTGGTTACTGTATATTTTTTTGAAGTAAGCGATAACTCAAAGAACTTAACAGGACTTTTTTTGCCCTTTTTAAACTACTTTATAATACTAACAATCTTCTCAATATCAGAAGGACGTATAACTGTTTGTTTTACGAATTCTACATCTTCTTCAGTTGGCTTAGCTTGAATATATTCTCTATCGAAAACAATATCAGCATCAGCAGGATTGTCAACTATTTCATTTGCTCTTAATGTTAATAATCTCTTAACATTGAATAGTTTTGCAAAATCAGCATCCATTAGGTGTTTGATACCTTCAAGATCGCTAGCAGTAACTACTCGGCTACCAGATTCAATCGTTTGGTTAATCACTACAATTTCCATCGTTAGTAAATCAATACCGAAGATTTGGAATGAGTGAGTGTCACCAGTGATTCTGGTTTGGAACTTAATATTCTTAGGACTCCATGCTTGTGTTTCAAGATCTTTCTTGTATTGAAGACCTGCAAACGTTTCACCTTTACTGAATTTACTTATGTA
>CAYYEN010000458.1:0-509 GCA_964470795.1 uncultured Spirochaetaceae bacterium
AAATTAAAGACCTGAGAGCAAGACAGCTACTTGCTATTTCTAATTGGGATAATATTAAAGCAAAAATAAAGGAACAAATATTCACTTTTAAGGAAATAAGCAACTCCTTAAAAGCAGCAGGTGCCCCTACGGAGCCAGCAGATATAGGTCTATCGTTAAAAAACTTAAAAAAAGGGTTAATAACTGCTCAAATGATGCGTAACAGATATACTTGCCTTGATTTTTTATATGAATTTGGTATCATTGAGGATATGTTCAACCGTATAAAACCGTATTTTTCACGGTACAATGAGGATATTTAATGGATTATTGCTCCGCAAAAATGGCACCTTCTCGCCAAGAATATTTGCTTAATGAACTTAAAAATAAATACACTATCAGAATCTCAGATATTTGTAGCGTTTTGCAAGTCTCAGAAATGACAATTCGTCGAGATATTATTCAGCTTGAAAAAGAAGGAAAACTAAAACGTGTTCATGGTGGAGCAGTTGCTTTAGAAAATAATTCTC
>CAYYEN010000458.1:519-3241 GCA_964470795.1 uncultured Spirochaetaceae bacterium
AATAAGTATTATACGAACAGAAAAGTTGTGAAAACAAAGAAGCAAAAGATTATATTGCTAAATTCGCAGCCACCTTAGTTAAGGCTGATGAAACTATTTTTATAAATAGTGGTTCTACTGTTTTACGCCTTTTTAATCTGATAAAGGTTAAGAATGTTAAGATAATAACTAACAACGCTTTCTTTCCATTAAAATCGATTTCTGACAACCTTGAAATTATCTCTTGTGGAGGCTTATTAAGAAAAGAATCATTTTCTTTGATAGGAAATTCTGCTATCGATAATATTAAAGAAATTTATGCCGATAAAGCTTTTATAGGAATCGATGGAGTTGATATAAATCGCGGACTAACTAACTCCGTAAGAGAAGAATCACAAATAAACAAAACAATGATAGAACAAACTAATGGTGAAGTATATGTTTTAGCAGATAGTACTAAAATTGGAAAAATGAGTTCTTTCTTTGTAAGCAATTTTGAGAAAATTACTGCAATCATTACCGATAAAAAACTTTCAAAAAATATCGCCAAACAATTTACTGATTCAAATATAAAACTTTACCTTGTGTAATCAAAAAAATATTTAAAGGTGCATAATTTAGATAAAAAAAAGGCCTCAAAACTGAGACCTTTGCGTTTAAAAAAAGCTTAATATACTTTTGAGTTGCGTAATTTCTTATTCTTTAACATCTGCTTTCTTGCAATTGCTTTATCATTGCGATGCTGGATAGCAGATGGCTTTTCGAAATATCTGCGCATCTTGTATTCTTTAATAATGCCTTCTTTCTCAACCAGTCTTTTAAAACGTTTAAGTGTTTTTTCAAGTGGTTCTGCTTCGTCGACTTTTACGAATGCCATATAATATCACCTCCTCTGATTGAGCTAGAATTCATTTATACCACATTTCTTTATTTTCATTCAAGGATATATTCATAACTTTTAATTTATTTTCACAATTAATCTCTTACTGAGCCATCTTTTGCAAAAACGTTATTACAATTGAACAAATATTTTGTAAAGATTGGCTAATTGAAGTTAATTTTACTTTATGTAGCCAATCCAAATACTTTACTAATATCAAATTATTTTTTCTCGGTTAAGACCTTGGATAAAGCAAAAGCCCTGCATTTAGTCAGAGCTTCTTATTAATTAACACTTGTAATCTAAAGGAAGAGCTTCCCATCGTTTTTTAAACGCATAAGCTATATCTTTAGGTTGACGATTTCTGGTAAAAATACCTTTCTTATTTCCACCTACTCTCATAATTCCTTCTCCAGTCATAAAGTCTGCAAAGTTCCAAACTTGCTCCCCTTTTATAAAAGAGTAAGAATCAAAGATTTTGTTAGTTTCTTCTATGTACTCGCACTGATATTCTTGGCTCCACATACGAGAAGGTAAAGAGTGCTCGGAGGATAAAGTATCTGCACCATATTCAGAAAAAACAAACGGTTTGTTTAAGTTCAAAGCTTTCCAAGCATCCATTTCTTTCTTAAACACAAACATTCCATCAGATAGTTCATACCCCCCTTTAAAGTACCAACCAAAATATCTGTTAAGCATGATAAAATCTGATAAATCATAACATTTACACACCCCTGGAGTTGAACTCATTATGAGGGCAAAGGTTCGTGGACGTTGTTGTGGATCTACTTCTAAAGCTCTAGCAAATACAGTTTCGAAGTACGGTCTAGCGCTATCTGTAGTAGTTTCTGGTTCATTCAACAAGGACCATGCGATAACACATGCGTGGTTTTTATCTCTAGCAATAAGTTCTTCAATAGCAGCTAGGTGGTTTTCAAGTAACTGAGGAGTGGTTGCTTTATCAAACCAATTTGTAACTTTACCACTAGAAGCATCCATGAAGTTCATTAAGCTTTCCATAAAACCAACAGCAGGTACTTCATCGATAACTAAGATACCTTCTTGGTCTGCAAGTTGATAAATCTCTTCAGAATACGGATAGTGAGCAGTTCTAAAGGAGTTTGCTCCAACCCACTTCATGAGTTCGAAATCTCTTTTAGCAACGGCAAGGTTATAACCACGGCCAGTAATATCACACTCTTCATGCTTACCAAAGCCTTTAAGATAAACGCCCTTGTTATTAACGAGTATTTGCTCCCCTTTAATTTCTACTGTTCTAATACCAACCTTTTCAGCATAGGAGTCAATAAGAGCACCGTCTTTTAATAAGTTGATCTCAATCTTATATAAATAAGCATTAAGTACATTCCAAAGCTTTACATTCTGAACTACTAATTCACCACTTTTTCCGCTGCTAGTTGAAACCACTTTATTCTCTTCATCATAAAGTTTTACTTCAACATCATAATTAAACGCTGTATTAGTAAAGACTTCATATTTGGTTCTAGAAGAGTCTCCTTCTATTGAGTGAACTAAATTATAGTCAGTGATAAACTCTTTGTTTTTAACAATCATTGTAACTGGGCGAATAAGACCTGCATAGTTGAAGAAATCAAAATAAGGCTTGTTCATCTTCTTGCCGTTTGCAAGAGTGATAGTTCTACCCGCTGGAAGGTTCACCTCTGTAAGTTCATTGTTTGCTTTTACAACTAAAAGATTATCATCCCCCCACTTAACACTATTTGTTATATCAATGGTAAAAGGTAAGAAACCACCAACATGGGAGCCTACCTCCACGCCATTAAGATAAACTGTTGCTTTATGTACAACTGCGCCAAAGCGTAGTTCAATACATTTGTCTAT
>CAYYEN010000459.1:0-3236 GCA_964470795.1 uncultured Spirochaetaceae bacterium
GACATTGCCGCCTACACCATTGGTAAAAACAAATACAGCGTTGCCGATTTGGTGGAAGTGGACAATACCGCCATTCAAAAAAAATATCACGAGTTTGCCACTATTTTGCGACAGCACAACGTTGGAAGCCACGAAAATGCTTTTGATAAATTAGTGAACCTGTTTCTTTGCAAAGTGGTGGACGAAACCGACAATTCTCAAGAGTTGGCATTTTATTGGAAAGGTGCTGCCTACGATGATTTTTTCCGCTTGCAAGACCGATTGCAGAAGCTCTATCAGACGGGAATGAAAAAGTTTCTCAACGATGACGTAACCTATATCGACAATGCCGACATAAACGAGGCTTTCAGACTGTTTAAAAATGACCCCGATGCAACCCGAAAAACCATTTTGGACTATTTCCGTCAATTGAAGTTTTTTACCAACAACGATTTTGCCTTCATTGATGTGCATAACGAACATCTGTTTTACCAAAATGCAACGGTGCTGAAAAAGATTGTACAGATGTTGCAGGATATAAAACTGAAAACCGAAACACAAAATCAATTTCTCGGCGATCTTTTTGAGGGTTTTCTTGACCAAGGTGTAAAGCAAAGCGAAGGGCAATTTTTTACGCCCATGCCAATCGTAAAGTTTCTAATATCATCTCTTCCGCTCGAGAAAATCATTTCGGAAAGTGGCGAACCTCCCAAGGTGATAGATTATGCTTGTGGTGCAGGGCATTTTTTGAATGAATATGCCGGACAAATAAAACCATACGTAACGCAGCGTAATAGTGCCTCTTTGCACGATTATTATGCCGCAATAACCGGCATAGAAAAAGAATACAGACTTTCAAAAGTGGCAAAAGTTTCCGCTTTTATGTACGGACAAGACGAAATAAAAATCATTTATGCCGATGCTTTGGCGAAAAATTCCGAAGTAAAAAACGGGAGCTACTCCGTGCTTGTCGCCAATCCTCCGTATAGCGTAAAAGGTTTTTTGGAAACGTTGAGCGAAACCGACCGCCAAAGTTTCTCGCTTGCCGATGAAGTAAGCGATGTTTCAAAAACAAATTCCATCGAAACGTTTTTTGTGGAACGTGCCGCACAATTGCTGCAGAGTGGCGGTGTGGCTGCCATTATATTGCCGTCAAGCATTTTGAGCAACGGAAACATCTACATCAAATGTCGTGAAATAATATTGAAATACTTTGACTTGGTTGCCATTGCCGAGTTTGGAAGCGGAACATTCGGCAAGGCCGGTGTCAATACCTCAACACTTTTCATGAGGCATAAACAGACAAATCCGGATATTGCCGAACATTACAAAAACCGTGTAAATGCTTGGTTTGACGGTGATTTTGGGAAAGATGAAGTTTTTGAAGATACCGATTTATTAAAAGATTATTGCAAACATATAAAGGTCGGTTTTGATGATTACAAAACACTTTTGAGTGGCGAGCCAAACAACGCTATTTCTAAAATAGACCTATTTAAGGAATACCGCAAAACGTTTGAAGACGATACAAAAGCACGCAGCATAAAGAAAAAACGCATTACCGAAAAATATACTCTTGACGACAAAACTGCCGAACTGAACAAATACATAGTGCAATCTGTACGAAACGCCGAAAAAGAAAAGATATACTATTTTATGTTGGCTATGAGCAATCCGCAAAACGTGCTGATCGTAAAAAGTCCGGCAGACAACAAAGCCATGAAACAGTTTTTGGGTTACGAATGGAGCGGAGCAAAAGGCAACGAAGGTATAAAATACATTGGAGCAAGCACGGCAACCGCCGATGACGACGACCAAATAAACAACAACAAAGGCATTAATCAAATAAAAACGCCACTTTTCGATCCCTTGAATTTGACAAATCCGGAAAAAATCAACTCCATGATTCGCGACAACTTTAACGGAGAAAATTCCAATGTAGCCAACGATTATGTTTCTTATGTTCGACTTGTGGATATGCTCGACTTTTCGCGTGTTTCATTCGATAAGGCTCTGCGTACAAGTGCCGTGAAAAAAGTAGAAATTCAAAGCAAATACCCGTTGGTGAAGTTGGGTGATTATATTTTTGAAAATAAAAAATCTAAAATACAGGTAAATGCAGCAAAAGAATTGAAGAATGCTACTTATCCTTTTTTTACAAGTGGCGAAAATATTTATTCTTATTTAGATTATTTGGTTGATGGAGAGAATATATATTTATCTACCGGAGGAAATGCAGGTATAAAATTTTATAATGGTAAAGCAGCTTATTCAACAGACACCTATGTAATAAAAAGTAAAGCTGAGACGACATTAAAAACCAAATTAATGTTTTTTATGTTGCAAAACATTATTCAAGATATAAATACCTTGTATTTCAAAGGAGTAGGTTTAAAACATCTTCAAAAAGAAGGCTTGAAAAATATTCAAATTCCTCTTCCTCCTCTTTCCATTCAGCAGCAAATTGTTTCCGAGTGTGAAAAGGTTGATGAAGAATACAACAGCAGCCGCATGAGCATAGAAGAATATAAAAAGGAAATAGCACAAGTCTTTGAAAACCTGGAAGTTATAAGTAAAAATCAGGGGAAAAATTACAGATTATCAAGTAGTTACATCTTTGATATTTCGATAGGTCGCAGGGTACTAAATACTGAAGTAAATCCGGATTATGACATTCCTGTCTTTAGCGCCAATGTATTTGAACCTTTTGGAATGATTAATAAATTATTGTTTGAAGATTTTTCTATGCCTTCTGTTTTATGGGGCATCGACGGAGATTGGATGGTAAACACCATTCCTGCCAATCAGCGGTTTTATCCAACAGACCATTGTGGAGTTTTGAGAATAAAGACCAACGATATTTTACCAAAATATATGGCTTGGCTGTTAGAACGTGAAGGAAAAAAGGCTGGCTTCAAACGTAGTTATCGTGCTTCAATTGACAGGATAACAAGTCTAACAGTAAAAGTTGCTCCCATTAAGGAACAAGAAAAAGCCATCGCCGAAGTGGAAACCTATGAAGCCGAAATAGCCAAGGCAAAAGCAGTAATGGACGGTTGCGCCGCCCGAAAGCAGGAGATTTTGAATAAATATTTTGTGTAAATTTTTGAGCCAGATAACCTCAAATATAAAAACACAACGAAGCCGGAATTTTGATTGAAAATTCCGGCTTCGTTATAGGTAAGATACGTTACATTGTTTTTTCTGCCTTGTCTATTTCCTTTTGCAATTTGGCAGGCATATTTTCCACACATTTG
>CAYYEN010000460.1:0-3213 GCA_964470795.1 uncultured Spirochaetaceae bacterium
CTAAAATATTATCAGAGTATAGATTATGGTAATATAGAAGAAACAAAAAATGGATTAGTTGGGCAAATAAATAAGAGGAAAAGATGAATAGATTTTTATTAACAGACAAAAATATTCTCGTTACCGGGGCATCTTCCGGTATTGGTCGGCAGGTGAGTATCGCTGTTTCTGAAATGGGTGGCAGTGTTATTGCGGTTGGTAGGAATATAGAGAGACTCAATGAAACCATGGGACAACTAAAGGGTAATTCTCACGTAAGCATCATAGCCGATTTAGCGATGGAGGAAGATCGTGAAAATTTAATTGCACAAATACCTAAAATCAACGGCGTAGTCCACTCCGCAGGCCTTATGAAAACAGTTCCGATGAAGTTTGTTACCGAAAAAGCACTGCGTGAAATTAGTCTTATAAATTACGATGTTCCCGTTCTTCTAATGCAATCGCTACTGAAGAAAAAATTATTGCTTCCCGGTTCCTCTGTTGTATTTATTTCCTCAATCATTGTTCATCACAATGCAATTGGACATGGAATCTATGCGGGGTCAAAAGGTGCCCTGTCGGCGGTAGTTAAAACATTTGCTCTTGAACTTGCCACCCAAAAAACCAGGGCGAATTGTCTTCTTCCAGGCATGATAAGAACACAAATGTCTGGAGAGGTTGAGGATACTGTTGGCTCTGATAAAATAGCGGAACACGAACGTGCGTATCCTCTTGGCTTTGGCTGCACTGCTGATGTTGCCAACGCGGTTATATTCCTCTTATCTGATGCAAGTCGCTGGATTACCGGTACCAATATGATAATTGATGGTGGGTTAACCTGTTGATAAATGATATTTTTGAGGGATTATGAAAGTTACAATCGAAGGACTGAAAATAGACGGCATCACAACATGCATTCCTGAAAATATAAAGGACTTAAGAACTCTTGGCGAAGAATATGGCCAACATGAAGTTGATCGAATAATTAAAAGTACGGGTATCGAAAAGATTAGAGTCGCGGACAAGGGAACGTGTGCTTCAGATTTGTGTGCGGAAGCTGCTCTCAAACTGTTTAGCAATTTGAATATTGACCCTAAAGAAATCGATGGAATAGTTTTTGTAACCGAGACACCGGACTACATTATTCCAGCCTCAAGTGTAATTCTACAAAATCGACTCGGTTTGTCTACAGCATGCGTCGCTTTTGATGTTAATTATGGCTGTTCAGGATATGTTTACGGCGTCTATCTTTCTTCAATGCTTGTTTCAACAGGTGGTTGCAGGAAGGTTCTTTTACTTGTCGGTGATGTCATAACACCGTTTGTTAACCAAAAAGATCGGTCGCTCAGAATGATTTTGGGCGATGCGGGAAGCGCTTCAATTATCTCAAAGGGGAATGATATGTTTTCATTCCATATCTTTACAGATGGGAGCGGTTATCAAACATTAATAGTCCCGGCAGGTGGTGCCAGAATTCCAAAAAATTCTTCCACATGCGTTCCCACAGAAAGAGAAAACGGCAACATCAGATCTGATGAAGATATTTTCATGAACGGGTTGGATGTATTCAATTTTGCAATCAATGAAGCGCCAAAATCAATTTTGGCTGTTTTGGAACAACATCAGTGGGATATTAAAGATGTTCAGTTATTTGGTTTGCATCAGCCTAATTTTTTAATGATTGATTTTATTAGGAAAAAACTTAAATTGAAGACCGATGTCGTGCCGGTTGGGATGCGGGAAACAGGCAACACGGGACCGGCTTCGATACCTCTACTTCTGACATTGCAGCATAAAAACTTTGAAGCTGAAGACAGATTGAAAAGGGTCGTTTTAAGTGGCTTCGGCATTGGGCTTTCCTGCGCGTCAGTAGCGCTGACACTAGAGTCAACATTGATATCAGATCCAATAATATATAATCAAAACTGAAAGGGTACGCTATGAAGTTGGAAAGTATTATCAGGGAAACGCTCCTCTTGGATGAGACGGTCGAGATATCCGACTTGTCGGGACCGGGTGTGCTGCCGGGTTGGGATTCTCTAGGACATGTGGCCATTATATCAGCTGTTGAAAATACTTACGGTATAACATTTGAACTGGACGAGGTGATGTCCATTGAAAATGTGGAAAATTTAAAAAACATGCTGATTAAAAAGGGTGTATCCGATTTTTAAAATGAACAAGTCAATAATTTCAGCAATATTCAATCACGCTGATAAGCACCCGGATAAATTAGCTTTAATTGCCAAAGATCAGCTGATTTCTTACCAGCGATTAAAAGAAAAAATATTTTTTTGTTATGCTGCCATGAAATCTTCCGGGGTTAAACCGTCGGATAAGGTAATTCTTGCGGCAACTCAGTCGCCATCGTTTGTTTTTGGGTATTTTGCCGCACATTTTTTAGGCGCAGTTGCTGTGCCAATAGATCCAAATATCAGCAAAAATAATTTGGAATATATCGTAGAGCAGACAAATCCCGCTAAAATATTTTTGTCTAAATGTGTCATTTCAGGTGCCATTCCGATAGATGAACTTGACGCTGCTGATCTAAATTTGCACGATGTTAATACTGGAGACTCGATCGCAACGGATGATGTTGCCGATGTTCTTTTTACAACAGGTACTACCAGCAGGCCAAAGGGTGTTGTTCTGACACACAGGAATATATACAGCGCCGCTCATCACATTAATTCATTTATTGGCAATTCATCTCAAGACAGGGAAATTGTTCCTTTACCACTGAGTCATTCATTTGGCCTTGGAAGACTAAGATGCAATATGCTTGCAGGTGGTACATTGATTATTTGCGATAGCATCGTTCAATTGAAAAAAATATTCAGTGACATGAATGCTTGGAAAGCTACGGGTTTTTGTTCAGTGCCTGCGGGTTTTGCATTGATGCTAAAGTTGAGCGGCGAGAAACTGGGGGAATATTCATCGCAGTTGAAATATATTGAAATCGGCAGTGCTCCAATGCCTCTGGAGACTAAGAGAAAATTAATGGAATTACTTCCAAAGACAAGAATTTGCATGCACTATGGTTTGACCGAGGCGTCACGATCGTGCTTTATTGAATTTAATTCTGAGAACGATAAGCTTGATTCTGTTGGAAGACCGTCTCCTAATGTTGACGTGAGAATCTGCGATAGCAATCACAATGTTCTCCCAAACGGGTGCGAGGGGAATATCCATGTAAAAGGTCCGCATGTGATGAAGGAATATTTGAATAATCCT
>CAYYEN010000461.1:0-3211 GCA_964470795.1 uncultured Spirochaetaceae bacterium
CAGATAATTCAATGCTGTATCTCCCGATGGAGCTATCGTCCAGTTGAACTTTCTCGCAAATGCTTCTGCAACCTTTTCTATATTCGGAAGGCTATATTCATTCAAAAGCTTACTGTATACTGGCTTATAATATACGCCTTGAATTATACGCTTTATGGTTCCTTCTTCACTCAAACGTGAAAGAGCTTTATTAGCTGGATCAGTATCTGCTATGTCAGCAAAGTCAACAGCGGTAAAAGCATAATCTCTTTCAAATTCACTTATTCTTTTTTCTATTTCGGTTTGATACTTCTCTCTCATTTTTGTTTACCTCGTCAGAAATATTGTATACTTTTTCTGACAAAATTACAATTAAAAATTATTAAACATATATAAAGTAAAAAATGGCAAGGCCACTGCCTTGCCACTATACCAAACTATATATTTGCCATTTTTTATCTACTACCTTATGTTTTGGATAAACTTTTCATGTTTAATCTGTTGAAAATCTATCAACAAGCCACTTTCCATCTTCATAAATAACATATACAGAAAATGTTGTTTCAGTCTCTGGATACAAAGCAGATTCTGGTGTTGTTTCCATCTGAACATCAACCTGGAACTTGTATGTTTTTTTATCCACTACTTCCTCTGTATACTTATCTATAGATGCTCTCTTGTATCCAAACACATCGTTTTCGTGAATGTAAGTATCTATACAATACTGTGTGGATACTTCAGCCATTGAAGCATAATCAGCTACATCAAAATATGTAAAGAACTTCATCAAAGTATCTTCTGCCGGATTATCTACATGCATTTCGGATGAAGCCATAACTTTTTCTGTCGCAAATACATACCAATTATCATCTTCCATTTTGATTTCAATTGTACCTTCCATTGGACCATATTGGAATCCATAGCCAGTACCAAAATTTCCCTGGTTATTCTTTGTTGGCAGCTCATTTGCATCACATTCACTATCGATATTACCATCCATATTTCCGCATCGACCTGTGAGTGTACTCTTTTGATTAGTATCAATGTATATGTCCCCATTAACCATAACCGCTCTAGGTAATTCCTGCTCTGGCACACTCTTCAAATAAATCACATTTCCATTTATATAGATTTCTATATTACTGAAAGTTTTTCCAAGAGCCTCATGAATCTGCATCAGTGTTTCTTCACTCAGCTCTTTTTCCGAATATAAATTTAACTTTATATCATACTTTCCATCCTCAGTACTACTTACATTTGCATTAGCTGCAGTTATCTCATCCATGCTCATAAGGTCTACTTCTGTTTGTTTGCCCAAATATTCCAGATACCTTTGTTGTTTGTCTGCTTCTGTAAGCTCACCATCAACTAAATTAGCCTCCGTAAGATTATAGTCATCCGTTACTAACTTTTGTTTTGGATTTGTAAGGAAACAAACGGCAACAATCACGCAGATGATAGCAGCAATACAAATTATCAGAAAACCCGGCTTTTTATAATTTAATACATGTTTTATACGGTCTTTAACAGACACCTCAGAAAATGCCAATGGACATACAATAAATGTTCTTTTACCTGCGCTGCATTCAAGAAGTGCCTGCGAATATGACACTGTACTTTCCCTGTCAAAATCAGAAATAACCCTTTCATCACAGGCCATTTCAATATCTTTGCAAAGCATAGCATATGAAATCCAAGCCAAAGGATTAAACCAGTGAATTGCTAGAACCCCAAATCCTAAAGGTTTCCATATGTGATCCAATCTTTTAAGGTGAGCCTTTTCATGCGCTATTACATGATGAAACTGCTCTTCTGAAATACCAGATGGCAAATAAATACTTGGTCTGATAATTCCTAAAATAAAAGGAGTTTCTATATAATCACATAATCTTATATTCTCTTCAAAGGAAATAGAGCTTCTTACCTTTTTATACAGTAATCCATAGCTTACTATTGCATATATTAATATCACTATAATTCCTGCAATCCATATCCATGCTGCCATAAAATTAAATATCTGAAGTGGATTAGCACTTGCCATAGGAGCTGGCGTGAAGTTTCTTTCAATCACATGGTTAACCACTTGATTTATAGCGGATATACCTGTATCAATTTCAGGTCTTGGCATCATAGCAATATCTGCTGGAACTGGCTTTGCTGATGGTAACAGGCTAATTGCGCTTTCAATAGAAAGCGGACAAACAAGTCTTACTGCTACCAACCCCCAAAGAACACACGATATCCACTTAGGAGCTTTTTTCAAAAGCAATCTTGCAATCAAAACTACCAGTATTAATAGACTTCCAGAAAGACTCATATTTAATATTTCAAGAAAGATTTTCTCCATGGCTAATCCTCCTTTGCAGCATCGATCATTGCTTGGATTTCTTCTATTTCTTTCTTTGACAATTTCTTTCTCTGAGTGAATGCAGCAATAAAAGCTGGCAAAGAACCATCAAAGGTCTCATCTACGAACTGCTCACTTTGAACTGCGAAAAATTCATTCTTAGAAATTAGGGATGTTACTGTTCCATTTTCGTTTTGGAAAATACCTCTTTCACAAAGTCTGCGAAGAATTGTGTATGTTGTAGATTTATTCCAATCCAACTCATTCTTTGCCATTTCCACCAACTGGCGTGAAGTCATTGGTTCGTTATTCCATATAATATCCGCAAACCTTGATTCTACTACTCCAAGCTTTATTTCTCCCATAATTGCCTCCTTGGTTTACTACTTGTAAACTATGTTTAGTTTACTAACTGTAGACCAAATTGTCAAATATTTTTTTATAAAATAAAACGCGCCCAGAAGTGGTATCATAGCCACCTCGGACGCAGTTATAACATAAACATATTTATATATTTTGAAAAAAACCTCCCATGTTTCATAACTTTTTTCAAGAAATTCTAAACATAATAATATTTTACTTTTACTTATTTGTCAAAAAATCCAAATATGCTTTATTCTTCAGATATCCATCCATAAATCCCATATCCAGCTGTTCTTTCAAAATGTCATTCAAAATTCCTATCCAATCTTCCCTTGTATCCAAAGAATAGGAGCCGTGCTGTGCAGTCTGCTCAATCTCCTGCTTTGCATGCATCATCGTAAACCTTGCAACTGCATCCGGACATTTACCACTCTTTTCTCCATACACAGCCAAAGCATACATTTCATAGGAATCTGCATTGTTTGGATCGATACTATTAATATCAATAAATCTTTCATAATG
>CAYYEN010000462.1:0-3209 GCA_964470795.1 uncultured Spirochaetaceae bacterium
TAAT
Source organism: uncultured Spirochaetaceae bacterium (assembly GCA_964470795.1). Taxonomy (GTDB): domain Bacteria; phylum Spirochaetota; class Spirochaetia; order Sphaerochaetales; family Sphaerochaetaceae; genus Bullifex. The sequence goes on from CAYYEN010000462.1 coordinate 5, forward strand.
TACATTTTCCCCACACACCTTAACAGAGGATAAGCCTTTATAATAACCAACCTTTTTAAAGTCCTCTATACGGTATAAGCTATTATTCTTGAGCGCAAAAGAATTACTTTCATTACCATAAAGAGCTGAATAATCTTCTTTTATTACTTCAACTCCTGTATTAAAACTTGGAACCTTAATCGACTCGATAAAATCTTGAAACACTATCTCTTTATCAAGACTGAAGGTACTATTAAACGGAATAAGATTAATCTTTCCAAGCTGGGAAAAGAATTCATTATAGAGCCCACTTCCAAACTTTTCAAAGACGTAATTGGCAAACATACCACCATAATTATAGCTTAAAGAATTATTTCCTTGCGCGTCAAACAAGTTTAGCTTTTTACCACTAGCTTTATTATTAACTAAGGCTTGCATAGTAAAGGGATCATTTACACGGCCAAAGCCTTTATCACTTTCATACTTAACTGAAATACCTTCTAGATCGAAATTAGTGCTATTTAGGTAATGGAGATTATAAGTATCGCCAAAGATAGTTGCAAACCATTTATAAGCGCCCTCTAAATTAGTAATACTCATAGCATGAACTAGTTCATGAAAGAAAATAGAAATTATTTGATTGTCAAAATAACTAATAGTTTGAGGAATATCAACAGTATCGTAGAGCACTATAAGGGAAGAAGGAAAGGAACTATAAAATGCATTTAAATCCTTTTCTTTGTTAGTTATTACAACAGGAAATCTTTTGTTATTTTTATAATCAAATTCAGAGGCTAATTGAGAATATAAATCATCTACCTTATCGCTTAACAGTGCTGCAGTAGACTCTGTTTCTTTGCTATAAATTAAATCAAAATAGCTAGTAGAATGAACAAAAACTTGCTCATCAATTGAAAAATAGCTCGCAAACACTTGAGTCGAGAGCAGTAGAAAGATTATTAAAAGTTGTAGTTTTTTGTTCATAATATACTTTATCACTAATTTGTAATTATTTACAACTTTTAGAACTTACAGATTCCACTTAATAATATTTCTTCTTATCAACTATATTGATATCTATTTCTGCTATTAAAGATTTTTCTTTTTCCCATGATATGCTACAATGAGAAAAGAAATATTGGAGGTAGTATGGAAACCTTACATGAAATTTACCCAGATTTATATGGTAAAAACTACAATGAATCAGACTTAGATAATCGTTTTAAGTCTTTGAAGGAAGTTCACCAACAACTGTTTAATAAAGAGTGTGAAGCATTATTTTCAACTGCTGGCAGAACAGAATTAGCAGGAAATCATACAGACCACAACTTAGGCCGTGTTATTGCAGGTACTATAAACCTCGATACCATTGCTGCAGTTTCTGTTCGTGACGATATGAGAATAATCGTTAAAAGTGAAGGCTTTCCAACAGTTGATGTTGATGCAAGTGATTTAACAATTCACGAAAACGAGAAGAATACCACACATGCTTTAATTAGAGGTATTGCAAAAGCCTTTTCGCTTCGTGGCTTAAAAGTTCAAGGCTTTGTTGCTAATACGACTACTCGTGTCTTAAAAGGTTCAGGCCTATCCTCCTCTGCCGCAATTGAAGTATTAATTGGCGAAATTCTTAATGCTATGTTTAATGAAGACAGACTCGCTCCTGTCGAGCTTGCAAAGATTGGTCAATATGCTGAGAACGTTTACTTTGGTAAACCTTCTGGGTTAATGGACCAAATAGGTTGTGCAGAAGGTGGTGTTTGTGGTATCGACTTTAAAGATAACACTAACCCAGTGCTAACCCCTCTTTCAATCGATTTTGCCAACTATAACTTAAACTTAGTAATTGTCGATACCAAAGGAAACCACGCTAACCTCACCCCAGATTACGCTGCAGTTCCAAATGAAATGAGATTAGTTGCTAACTTCTTTAATGCAGACAATTTAAGAAATGTAAGTTATGAAGAATTCTTAACACAACTTCCACAACTTAGAGCAAGCATTGAAAATGATAGAGCAATATTGCGTTCTTTCCACTTCTTTAATGAAAACTTGAGAGTTGAAAAGATGCTTGATGCGCTTGAAAAGAAAGATATTAAAACTTACTTAAAGCTTGTTAAAGAATCAGGAAGATCTTCGTTTGAGTATCTTCAAAACGTATACTCTAACCAAAATGTAAAAGAACAAGGTTTGCCTTTAGGTCTTGCCCTTGCAAGTCAAATTCTAAAAGATGAAGGCGCTTATCGTGTACACGGCGGTGGCTTTGCTGGCACTATCCAAGCTTATGTACCAACTGCTCTATTAAAGACCTTTGTTAACACCATGGACAGCGTCTTTGGTAAAGGTTCAGCTACAGTACTTGCTATTCGCAATAAACCAACTTGTAGAATCTGTTAGAACAATTTCATATATACCCCTACACCATCATAACCGGTGTAGCGGGGATATATAGCAGCTTGGTAATAGATACCAACTTCTAAGCGGAAAAGATATAAATCTATTTTGGTATTTAATCCCGGACGTAAAATAACACCATTATTAATCATATACATCTTTCTAAAATCTCTAGCATATTCTAGGTATTGAACATAATAACCTAGGTCTAAAAAGATTTTAGTCTCACGCTTTCCAGAAGCTTGTACTACAAAAGAAAAGCTTGCACCAACTTCTCCTTTAAGCTCTCTAATTACAAAGGAACCTGAAGACTCACCAAGTGGCTTTAAAGGGTAATCTGCTCTCGCATAAAGTCCACCAAGGGTATTACCACCTCTGTAACCCATAGCAAGAGATCCACCCATCATAAAGTCACTTCCTCTAATTAAGGAGGTGTGCAAAAAGAAATCAATAAATATACCATTTTTGTAAAAGATATTATCAGGCTTGGTTACAAAAGAATAGGTCTGTTCTCCAGTTTCATCATTAGTTTCTGTTTTAAAGACAAAGATTTGTGGTTGAGCTGTGTTTAGAGGTATCTCAACTGAGGGACGAGAATGCAGATATAAATCGCTCACATCTAAAAATTGAAGATTATCAGGCACCTTCTCAAAAAGGGTCTTCAAGTTTTCTTTGCTAGTAGTAACTGCAAAAAGAGTAGAGGTTATAAGAATTAAGGTTATTATAAGTGATAGCTTTTTCTTCATAATTCCACCTTTTCCGGAATTCCAGTATAACTAAAATTAATACCTTTTAATAATAAAGTTGCTTTTCCCGTTCTCTTATCAAAAGT
>CAYYEN010000463.1:0-3207 GCA_964470795.1 uncultured Spirochaetaceae bacterium
CCATAATCTTCGATATGTTATTCTAATAACAATTTTTTATCTGTATTATTTTGTTTTATTCCAGGATTTATTTGAAGAGTTTTACCACATTCTTTACCATTAATATACGCATCATGATTAGAAGAGTAGTTAGTACGCCCTTTTTTTAAATGGGAATTTGAAAATCTTATTGAAATAGCAAGCTGTTTAATATCTTCTTCTAATTTTATTAAAGCTTTACTATCAGCGTCTGTAGCCTCTGGTTTTAATCGTTCTATTAAAGAATTATAAACACCTAAATAATAATTTATTGATAATGAATAAGATTTTTTTAAATTGTTGGTTTTTATGTATTTTTTATACTCAAAATCTACTGTATAAGTAAAATAATCATAAAGGTAGGTAAAAACTTCAAGCATCTCATGGCTTCCAAAACATAATAATGTTCGATCTCCTTCATTTGTGTAAGAATAAATTAAGAAAACGCGTGTGATAAGCTGAGCCATTTGTGCAAGATAGGTAATCTTTGAAGATAGTTTTTTACCAGTTTGGACACTTATTTCATAAATAAGCGGAGTCTCATTAACTTCAATGTTTGTTTGGGCCATTAACTGACGGGCTTTTTTTAAGGCACTTTCAGCTTCTGCTATTTCAGAAGAGGAGGAGAGGGCAATAAGCTTTTTAATCTTACTAGCAGTTTTAAGTTTTTGTTCTAGGTCAACTTTAGCCTTTTTAAATTCAGCATCTACTCCGAGTTCTTCACAAATGTGTTTGAAATCTTCATCATGGTAAGATAAACCTTGTATATGGAACTGTATTAAATGAGCAAGTTCATGTAAAAAGATTTGTTTTATTATAGTATAATTTTCAAATAGTAGCTTATCTGATAAAACGATTATGTTTTGCTCACAATCATAATAACCATTAAGGTTCGATTCTATAGGTGCAAAGAATATTTCACTTACTTCATAAGGAGTTTTTCTTTTTGCTAAAGCTGATAATTTTTTAATAATTGCTGAATATTGTTTGCTATATGCTTTAATTTGCCAGTTCATGAAAAGAATGCTATCAAAAAAGATAACTTTGTTTAAGAGTAAAGTATATTTGTTTTTTCTATTTTTACTAGTATTATTAAATTATGTTTAAATATTCTTTACATCTTAAAAAAGGCAAGGATATTGCCAGTTATGGACCCTCTGTTACAATAAGAGTTATTTCTTTATTCTTTTCGCTTCTTCTATTTTACTACTTCTTTTTATCTTTAAACGAAGGAACTTATACTAACTCAGCATTAATACCCTTGCTCTTAGCTGTTATCTTATTACTAACAAGCTTGGTAAGAGATGAGATTATTTTTAACAAAGCGGAGCAAAAGACAGAGATAATCTTTGGTCTTGGTCCTTTTTATAAAAAAGAAGTGATTTTATTTTCTCAAATTGAACAATTAGAGCTTACGCACTTTGTTCGTGGTAAATTAGAAGAGAGGGCAAAACAAACTAAACGCTGTAAAGCTCAAATAGTCTTCTTAATTCGTTTAAAGAATGGAGATGATAAAAAGATTGAGATAATAGGAGAGCGAGCTAGTGCTGGAAAGATTGAGCACACGGCCCATCAACTTTCTCAATTTACTCACCTTCCTTTATACCTTGATAGAGGGGAAGATTATAACGTAGACCTCTTATAAAATAAAAGCTTTCGTTTTGAGGCGAAAGCTTTATATTTTTAGTTGGCTTTAAAGCCATGGTCTACTTCATCGTACATCCAACAAGCGACTTCATGGTCTTCTCCCACTTTAAACATTGGTGGAATATGGTCTTTACAGAAAGCACACTTTTTAGAACAACGCTCATAAAAGTAACAACCAAAACGCTCTTGATCAGGACTTGGAACATCTCCTGTTAAGATGATTCTTTGTCTTTCTCTTTCAAGCTTAGGATTAGGAATTGGAGCGGCTGAAAGGAGAGCTTGAGTATACGGGTGCTTAGGATTATGGTATAAATCTTCAGATGCGGAGATTTCCATAATCTTACCTAAATACATAACTACTACACGATTAGAAATGTGTTGGATAACTGCTAAGTCGTGAGCAATAAAGATAAAGGTAATTCCATATTCATCTCTAAGTTGGTTTATAAGGTTAAGAATCTGAGCTTGAATAGATACATCAAGGGCAGATACTGGCTCATCTGCTAAGATAATCTTAGGAGATAGGGCAAGTGCTCTTGCAATACCAATTCTTTGTCTTTGTCCACCTGAAAATTCATGGGGATATCTATTCTTAAACGCTTTATTGATACCAACTTTTTCCATCAATTCATCAACACGTTCTTCAATTTCTTCTTTAGTCCATTTATGGTCTAATAAATTTCTTTTGTTATAGATAGTGAGTGCTTCTGAAATGATAGAGAAAACTGTCATTCTAGGGTCAAGGGACGCATAAGGGTCTTGGAAGATCATTTGAATGTTACGTCTCTCTTTTAAAAGAGTTGCTTCATCTGCGGTACAAAGGTTTACATCGTTGAAGTAAACTTCTCCAGCAGTTGGTTTGTATAACTGTGCAATTGAACGAATGGTGGTAGATTTACCACATCCTGATTCTCCCACAATACCAAGAGTTTCACCTTCTCTAACATCAAAAGAAATACCATCAACAGCTCTTATGTAGCCAATGTTCTTCTTAAAGATGCCACCTTTATCGATAGGAAAGTGCTGTTTTAAATCTTTGACTCTTAAGATTACTTTTTTTTCTTCGCTCATTAATTAGCTCCTTCCAATTTCTTGTTCATTACTGCATCAATTTCACTTTGCTCTGCTTGTCTCCAGCAGGCACAAGTATGAGTTGCAGAAATTTGCTTAAGAGGTGGATAACAACGTAAACAAACATCCATCTTTTCTTTACATCTTGGGTGGAAAGGACAGCAAGGAGGTAAATCAATAACGTTTGGAGGTTGACCTTCAATTGAGAATAACTTCTTACTTTTATCAGCTTCATCCATTCTAGGAACAGAAGCAATTAAGCCTTTTGTGTAAGGGTGCAAAGGTGTTTCGAAAAGCTCATCAGTTGGAGCTTGTTCAACAATCTTTCCAGCATACATAACACAAACGTTATCACACATACCAGCAACAACACCTAAGTCGTGGGTGATTAAGATAACAGCAGTCTTATATTTTTTATTAATCTTTTGAATTAACTCAAGAATCTGTGCTTGAATGGTAACGTCTAAGGCT
>CAYYEN010000464.1:0-3201 GCA_964470795.1 uncultured Spirochaetaceae bacterium
ATTCTTACTGATAAAAAAGCTACTGTTGCTTCAGTTAAAGCTGTTAAGGAAGAAGTTGTTGCTGCTTCAACTGAGGAAAATCCAGAACCAGTTGTTACAACTGCAGTTACTCCAGATGCAACTGAGACAAAATAACAATGCTTTATGTGTTTGGGCTGGGAAATTATACCAGCAAATATGCAAACACGCGGCATAATGTAGGTATAGATACTTTATCTAAAATAGCAGCGTTCTATCAGGTCAAACTGAGAAAACGCTGTTTTCGTTTATATAAAACAGCAACTGTTGAGACCGCTATGGGTCAAGTCTGTTTTGTATTTCCATTAACTTTTATGAATAATTCAGGACAAGTCGTTCCTCAATTAGTAAAAGAGGATGATTCCGTATTAGTTTTATGTGACCAGATGGACTTGCCTCCAGGTCAGTTAAAGCTAAAGAAGAGCGGTTCAAGTGCTGGTCATAATGGACTTAAAAGTATGTTAGAGTATTTACCTCAAAATTTTATGCGGCTGTATGTAGGTATCGGACATCCCGATGAAAAGACAACAGTTCCCGATTGGGTACTCTCAAAACCCTCTTTAGAGGATAAAGCCCTTTTAGAGAAGGCTGAAGAGTATGCAAGTAGAGCTTTGGTGGACTACTTTGAAGGAGAAAAATTTGAACTTGTCCAGCAAAAGATTAATTCTTTTAAGGCTTGAAGAATATTTTGCAATACATAATATTTCCTCAGAAGCGACTTTTTTAGTTGCTTTTTCTGGAGGATGTGATTCTTTGTGTTTACTCTCCTCCCTTTCTTTAATGTTTCCGGGGTTGATTACTGCTTGTTATGTAAATCATAAGATTAGAAGTAATGAAGAACTTGAAGTTGAAGAAAAACTCAATATAGATAATTGTAAAAAATTGAAAGTCCCTCTAATAATAAGACGATTAGACGATGGAGCAGTACAAGCGCTAGCTAAAGATGAAAACATTTCCATTGAAGCCTCCGCTCGAGCTCTCAGATATAAAGAGTTGGAAATCGTAAGAAAACAAGCAAATATTATGTATTTAGCAACTGCGCATACACTATCGGACCAGACGGAGACCGTGTTGATGAGACTTTATACTGGCTCAACCTTTCAAGCGTTATCAGGAATTTCACCGCGTTCAGATTATCTATTGCGTCCTTTAATAAATGTGAGACGTGAAGATACCGAAGGTTATTGTAAGCAAATGAAGTTGACCTATTCTACCGATAGTACTAATAAAGATGTTAACTATTTGAGAAACCACCTTCGTTTTGATTTACTGCCGGTGATTAAAGAGTTAAGTCCTAGCATAGAGAACAAACTGCTTTCAATTGCTAAGAATGTTAAAGAGATTATAGGTAAAGAGGAAGTGCTTCCTATAAGCAATAAAGGCGCATATTCTCAGCTCGATATAAGCTCTTACAATACGCTTTCTATAGTGGGAAAATCACGAGCGCTGATAGAATTTGCGTCTCCTTATTTTGAAGGAAGAGTCTCTTCTGGAGTTATTAAAGAACTCAATTGTTTACTTCAAAAGGGAAGTGGTAGATTAGAATATGATGGTTGTTTTGCTAGATGTAGAAAAGATAAGCTGGTATTGTTTCCAAAGCTGTTTAATTTTGTTAAAGTCATAGAAACCTTACCTACAGAGCTTAGTGGTAATTTTTACCTTGAAAAAGGGACACAAACTACCGATTTATCTATAGATTCTAGTTTGATTTATGGTAAAATGGTAATGAGATTATCTCAAGAAGGCGATATCATTTGCCTAAATGATAAAATTTCATTAGTTTCAGATATAGTGAGTAGCCAAAAGCTACCATATGCTTTTGTATTGGAAGACCAAAAAGGAATTATAGCATTATTTATGACTGTCTTTGGTGGGCGGGATAGACTTTCAAAACGTTTTTTGTCTATTGCTCCAAATCCGGAGAACCTTTATAGTGTTATTTATAGGATTTAATGATGAGTAAAGAAGATGATTTAAAAAAAGAAGATGATTTGAAAGACGCAGAATTCAAGAGCGCAGAAGATGTTAAGAAAACTGAAGAACCAGATCAAAAACCAGAAAAACCTGAAGACTTAAAGCCAACTCCTGATGATAAAAAGGATGATTCTCCTAAGGCTGATAGCAAAAAGAAAAAAGATAATGTTTATGAAAAGTTCCAGTATTGGGGTGCTGATAATTCTTCCAAGGGAAAAGGACCTTCCATTAAGAAGGGTAAGCCTTTTACCTTTATAGTTTTTATCATTTTGTTGATTACCTTAATGTTCTTCTTCTTTACAGATAGAACCGGTAATGCTTCAATTACAGTCCCTTATTCTCAATTCTTAAAGTATGTTGATTCTAACAGTGTTGTATCGGTAAATATCCAAGATGAAACTAAGATATTATTTACCTTATCTTCCGGACAAGCGGGAAATACCAGAATACCTTATTTTGATTCCACTCTGTTACCATTATTAGCAGAACACAATGTAAGTGTTGAGGGTTCTGTACCTCCAACCTCTATCTGGTTAATAATCTTACAACTAGTCCCATGGCTTATCTTTGGTGTACTAATTTTCATGATGTTTAAGCAAATGGGGGTAGGTGGTGGAAACCGCATGATGGGCAATTTTGGCAAGAGCCATGCTCAACAAGCGGAAGATAAAGATAAAAAGATTACTTTCAAAGATGTTGCTGGTCAAAAAGAGGCTAAGTATGAACTTGAAGAAGTTGTCGATTTCTTAAAACATCCAGAACGCTTTATTAAGATTGGCGCTAAAATTCCTAAAGGTGTGCTTTTAGTAGGTCCTCCAGGAACTGGTAAAACTTTACTTGCGCGTGCAGTAGCTGGGGAAGCAGGAGTTTCCTTCTTCCACACTAGTGGTTCTGACTTTGTTGAAATGTTTGTTGGTATGGGTGCCGCTCGTGTACGTGATTTGTTTGAACAAGGTAGAAAAAATGCTCCTTGTATTCTCTTTATCGATGAACTTGATGCGGTAGGTAGAGCTAGAGGTGGTGGACTTGGTGGTGGACATGATGAAAGAGAGCAAACTCTCAATCAATTGCTTGTTGAGATGGATGGCTTCTCCTCTGATCCTGGTGTAATTGTTATTGCAGCAACTAACCGTCCTGATGTATTAGACCCTGCTTTGTTAAGACCTGGTCGTTTTGATAGACAAGTTGTTGTTGATTTACCTGATGTTC
>CAYYEN010000465.1:0-3193 GCA_964470795.1 uncultured Spirochaetaceae bacterium
ATGAATTGGCGTTTAAGAAGAGTTTAGAAGGTGGAAAAAAGAAAAAGGTTGCAATTGGAGCTACTAAAACAATAGGGGACTATGTAGTTGATGATAAGATACTTGAATTGCTAAAGAATCCTAATATAGAGCTTGAATTTGTAATCGATAACACTCAAACGCTTTTATCTCGTTTAGATTCCTTTACTCTCGATATCCTCTTAGTAGAAGGCTTTTTTGATAAAGCAAAATATGGGTATCAACTAATTAAAAAAGAAAAATTAGTAGGACTTTGTAATAAAGAGCATCCCTTTAATGGACAGCATATCAAGCTTGAAGATACCATTAAGGAGCGCCTTCTACTTAGAGAACAAGGCTCCGGCACTCGTGCAGTTTTTGAAAATGCAATGCTTGCTAATAATTACAAGTTATCTGTTTTTGAAAATAAAGTTGAAATAAGTAGTTTTCATCTTATTAAAGAAGCAATTGCTAAAAACTATGGTATTTCTTTTGTTTATGAATCCTTTGCTAAGAGGATAAATCAAGGAATTTTCTACCTTGAGGATATTAATCTAACGCATGAGTTCAACTATGTTTATTTAAAGGATACAAGTGCTAAGCAATTGATAGAGCTGATAAAGCTTTAAATAGTACTAAATAATGCGTTTTATTTGTGTATTTCTTATCATCTTTATAGAAACTTTGGGTTAATAAAAATTAACCTCTTCTAGAAATTTTATAATTTTAAAAAATATTATAAAGGTGAATTGAATTTAAATATGAAAAAACACTACTTTTGTTGTTATGTCTTTGTCTGATGTTTACAGCAATAATCTCTTGTGAATCCCCTTGTGTTCACTCTGATAAGCAAATGCATCCAGCCGTTGCTGCTACTAAAGATAAACCTGGTAACATTGCCTACAAAGAATGTTCCGTTTGTCATAAATACTTTGACAACGATAACCCCTCTATAGAAATTACCCTTGAAAGTACAAAAATCTATTTTGTAAGCTATAACGAAAACAAACCTGAAATGAGCACCGCAACTGTTGCTAATATGCCTCAAGCTGCTTCCTATCAAACGGGCTCTTTAATAACAAAGCCTAATAATTCTCCAACTTTGAAAGATTATACATTTTTAGGTTGGTATACAGATTCAGGTTGTACAAAGGCTTTTGATTTTACCCAAACTAAAGTAACTTCAACTCTTACCCTTTATGCAAAATGGATACTTTCGTCTGTTGTAAAAGAGGGTGTGAAGTATACACTATATAATAATAATGAAGTAGCTGAATATCAAATAAAAGGATGTAGTGAAGAAACTGTTAACCTTATATTGTTAGCTGAAATAGAGGGAATACCTGTAACAAGTATTGCTGATAGCGCTTTTGCTAACAATAAATAACTTACCGGTGCTTTAGCTATTCCAGATTCAGTAACAAGTATTGGTGATGAAGCCTTTAATGGTTGTACTGGTTTTATTGGAACTCTGACAATTGGCAATAAGGTTGAGTCTATTGGAGAATGGGCCTTTTCAGGTACTAGTTTTACAGGAGATTTAACTATTCCAAATTTAGTAACTAACATTGGACAACAAGCCTTCTCTAACTGTTTAAGCTTTTCTGGAAAATTAACTATTGGAAAAGCTGTTACTTACATCGGCACTATGGCCTTTTTAAATTGTAGTGGTTTTACTAGTTTGGTTTTTGTTTCTGAGCAAAGATCTACTATTGAGACAATGGCTTTTTGGGGTTGTACTATTAAACCGTAGTTGTAATCAAGTAAAAAGAATTATTACATTAACGTAGTCACTTTTAAAAAAGGTGGCTCTTTCTGTTTCTTTTACATAGTTGCATAAATATACAATAAATATACAGCTTATTATTGATAATCTGTAAACTAATAGTATAGAATTAGGGTGTGCGAGGTGGAAATATGAGTAGCTCTACATTTTTAACTTTGATGGCGTTTGTAATTTATCTAGCAATGATGCTTTTTATTGGTTTTTTAACCATGAAAAAGACTCATAGCTTGAATGACTATTTCTTGGGCGGACGCTCGCTTGGTCCTTGGTTTTCGGCCTTATCTGCAGAAGCTTCAGATATGTCAAGTTGGCTTTTGATGGGAGTACCCGGTCTTGTTTATTTTAGTGGGCTAAAAGAAGCGTTTTGGACAGTGCTCGGAATAGGAATTGGTACTTATTTAAATTGGCTATTGGTTGCAAAAAGACTGAGAACTTATTCAATTAAAGCGGGGAATGCAATTACAATTCCTGAGTTCTTAACTAACCGTTTTCATGATAAATCAGGGGTGATAAAAACTTTGGGAGCGGTGTTAATCCTCTTCTTCTTTGTAATCTATACAGCAAGTGGCTTTGTTGCTTGTGGAAAGCTCTTTCATTCAGTTTTTGGAATTAGTTATTATTCAGGACTATTGATAGGTATTGTGGTAATCGTTGGTTATACCTTAATGGGTGGGTATCTTGCAGTTGTACAAACAGACTTTGTTCAAGGACTGTTGATGTTCTTTGCTTTGGGAATAACTGTTTTTTTAGGACTTAAAACTGCTGGTGGTGCAACTGCAACAAGCGAAGGGCTTAAAGCGTTTGGACAAGAGTTTGTAACTCCTTTTGGGGGTCCTAAATATGGTGGTTTGAATTTGCTTTCAACGCTTGCTTGGGGACTCGGATATTTTGGAATGCCACACATTTTGGTACGTTTTATGAGTATAAAAGGGAATAAAGAGATAAAGGTTGCAAGACGTATTGCAATTGTATGGGTTACCATTGCAATGGGCTTTTCCCTAGCAATTGGGTTAATTGGTAAGTTGATACTCCCTATAACTTATACTTCTCAAGCAGGAGCAGAAGCGGTCTTTATAGATACCATCGCGCTTCTTTTTCCAACCTTTATAGCAGGGCTTTTCCTCTGTGCGATATTGGCAGCTAGTATGAGTACTGCAGACAGTCAACTTTTAGTTGCCTCTTCAGCCTTCAGTGAAGATATCTATCATGCCTTTATCCATAAAAACGCGACTGATAAAGAAATTCTAGTAGTTAGTAGATTATCGGTCGTTGCAATAACGCTTATTGCAATCTTTTTGGCAATTAACCCAGACTCCTCTGTCTTCGATATCGTCTCCTATGCTTGGGCAGGCTTTGGTGCTGCTTTTGGACCTGCCGTACTTGCCTCAATCTTTTGGAAGAGAGCAACTT
>CAYYEN010000466.1:0-3186 GCA_964470795.1 uncultured Spirochaetaceae bacterium
TTATTTTGCCACAGGGGAACGTGTCATAATAGTGATAGGGGGCATAAATGTTTTAGTATCAAGGGTTTCAGGGGCTTTAATTAAAAATAATTTATGCATTGCTTAGAGTAATTAGGATATAATTGTTGTAAGTAGTGTATGAAAGATGAGGGTTGTGGCAATTGAAGAGTTGGCAATAATTTAATATAATCATATTTAAGATGATAATTAGTTGCGTATTAGTAGAATTAAGCGGTGCGACAAGAGGTCGCTAAATAGCAGTGTTTCAGTAGAAACTATGTTAGTTACTAAACATATCCCTGCTTGAAACTGCAATCTGAGTAATCGGATTGTAGGTTGCATGAGAGTTAAGTGCCTAATGTATTGCTTTACGCAGGAGTAATACAGGGCTAGGGGAAGAATGGGAGAGTATAAGCGAAAGTTGAACCTTTGTAATCTTCGTTAACTACGATAAGCGTACTGCGAAAGTATCAAGCTTAATATGGATAGGAAAGATTGTATCGCATTCCAATCGTGCAGTAACCCGCATATCCATCGGAGTAGAGAAGGATACTTACCCATTTAAATCTGCATTTAGTGGAACTTGGTAAGCCCTTTGTGTTCCTGAATATAGGTAGGATAATCGCAAGAAAATCACAATACCAGAGGGTAAAGGATTGTGGAGAAAGCAAATGCCAGTAAGATGAAAGTCTAGGGAAAATCATAACCTGTTGGATAGAATTACATAATTTACTCGAAAGAGGGCAGACTTCCACAAGGTCATCAACACGAAAGAAAACGAACAGAAGAATTTTTAAGGAGAAACAAGTTATGAAAACTATTAATAAATATAATAAGTCGGCTGTTTCTCCACAGGTGCAAGATTGGGAACTAATTAATTGGAAGAAAATTTATGCATATGTGAAAAAGCTTCGCCAACGGATTTTTCGTGCCGAACAATTGGGTCAGAAAAGAAAATTAAGGAAACTTCAAAGATTAATGATTAGAAGTAAAGCTAATTTATTGCTATCAATTAAGAGAGTAACACAGATAAATAAAGGTAAGAAGACCCCTGGTATAGATGGTCAAGTAGCATTAACATCAAAGGATAGATTAGAATTATTCAATCTATTAAAGACATACAATATTAAATATATTAGACCAAGACCAGCTAAAAGGGTGTACATTCCAAAGAAGAATGGGAAAATGAGACCCTTAGGAATACCAATAATTAAAGATAGGATATTTCAAAATATTGTTAAGAATTCCCTAGAACCACAATGGGAAGCAAGATTTGAACCTTCTTCCTATGGTTTTAGACCAAAACGAAGTGTCCAAGATGCTATGGTTAATTTATTCACTAAACTATCATCTAGAAGTACAAGGAAATGGATATTTGAAGGAGACTTCAAAGGGTGTTTCGATAATCTTAGCCATGAACATATTATGGACTGTTTAACAGGTTTTCCTGCTAAAGATACTATACAAAAATGGCTTAAAGCAGGATTTGTTGATAATAACTCCTTTAATAATACTGATTTTGGGACTCCACAAGGAGGTATAATATCTCCACTCCTAGCAAATATTGCATTACATGGAATGGAGGATGAACTGGGTGTCAGATATCGCCCAAACAGGAAGTATTACACCTTGAACAGTAAATCAGTGGGTGTAGTGAAATATGCTGATGATTTTGTAATAGTCTGCAAGACAAAAGAAGAAGCCTTTAGCATGTACCAAAAACTCAAGCCATATCTAAATAAAAGGGGATTAACACTAGCAGAAGGTAAAACCAAAGTAACCCATATCGAAGAAGGATTTGATTTTCTTGGATTTAATCTAAGGCAATATAAAACCAACAAAGGTTTGAAGTTACTGATAAAGCCATCTAAAGATAGTATTAAAAAGGCTAAAGAAACCATTAAAAATATCTTTAGGGATATGAGAGGTAGACCAGTAGGAGAATTAATAATGAAGTTAAATCCTGTAATAAGGGGAATAGGAAACTATTGGTCAAGTGAGGTTTCAAAGAAAGTCTATGGTAATCTTGACTATTACACATGGATCAAGATAAGAAAACACCTGAAAAGACTGCATAACCACAAACCTTTTAAATGGATATACAAGAGATACTTCAAACCCGATTATACTGGTGTTAGTAAAAATACATGGATATTGACAGACCCTCATAATGAAAGAAATCAATTATTTAAAATGAGTTGGATTCCAATAGTTAGACATGAAGTAATAACATACAGAAACAGCCCAGATGATGCTAGTTTAAAGGAATACTTTGAAAAAAGAGATAAAAATGAATTCATAAGAGACAATATTTTGAGTAAAAGAAAATTAGCAAAACAAGGTAACTACAAATGTAGAGTATGCAATCAATCATTAGTTGGAGAGGAAGAATTAAAAATAAGTCAAATTGTACCAAAGATATTAGGAGGTGTTGAAACCTATGGCAATTTAGAATTAATACATCAAAGTTGCCATACACAACATCAAATACTACTTGAGAAATATGGAGAAGGAAAAGATTTACCTAGAGTAAATACTTTCTTTCACAAAAAATTGGTAAATCCTAATTCTCAAGAAGGATACAAATTGATGAAAAAGCAATTTAAGAAATTTAGATACCAATGTGTTTGAGATAAATGATGGCTTGAGCCGTATGTATGGAAACATACAAGTACGGTTCTTAGGGGGGAAAGGAACTGTAAAGTTCCCTACCTACTCGACACATAGATATCAATTTCGTTAGGAGGATGAATTTATGAATTACAAGATTATCGAACTTAATGATTTACAGGTAGAAGATATTGAAAATAAACTTGACCAGTATGACAAAAATTATATCACCTATGAGATTCCAGGTAGTATAAAAATTGGTGTGATGAATGGGAATAAATTAATTGCTGGCGTAGATGCATGCATGACTGCATTTAAGATATTGTATGTTTCTACTGTATTTGTCGATGATAATTATAGAAATAATAAAATTGGTACAATGTTAATGAAAGAGGTTGAAAAACGAGCAGAGTTGTTAGGAGCAAATATGATTAGATTGGATACCTTTAATTGGCAAGGGCGGGATTTTTACCGTTCACTGGGATATGAAGAGGTTGGATTTTATGAGAATAGAGATGATAGTTTTTCTGAACATTTCTTTTTGCATACCGAAATTTTTTTCTTCGTCTTCTTGAT
>CAYYEN010000467.1:0-3172 GCA_964470795.1 uncultured Spirochaetaceae bacterium
CTTGCTGAATGTGCAATTGGTTTAGTTACAACGTATGCAAAGGATATCATCAAAGACCCTCAAGATATTAAAGCCAGAGAAGCAATAGGACTTGCAACTGACCTTGGCGGTTATGCAATTATGATCGGTGGTACTTCAGGTGCTCACTTAACATCTTTCAGTTTAGTTGATTGTGTTGCTCACGGTACTGCTTGTGGTATTATGAATCCGTACTATGCAGTTTTCTACAGCAAGGCAATTCAACCACAACTTAAAGCAATTGGAAATATCTTTAAAGCCCACGGCTATACTGATAAAGCTATTGATAGTTTATCGGGCAGAGAGCTTGCTCTTGCTGTCAGTGAAGCTATGATTAACTTTGGCTCTTCTATTGGAGCTCCTACAAAGCTTAGTGACCTTAAAAACTTTAAAGAAGAAGTTCACATTAAGAGAGCACTTGCTGCTGCAAAAGACCCTGACTTAAAGATGAAGCTTCAAAATATGCCTGTTAGTATGACAGCGGATGATGTAGATGAATACATGGCTCCAATTTTGAAAGCTGCAACTACTGGGGATCTTTCCTTAATTAAAGAAATGTAAAAAGGATGGAAGATAATATGCTAAGTGTTCAAAACCCGTTTGGTGAAAAGTTTTCTCCGCTATACTTACCTAACAATACTTATATCGCTCACATGAAAACTCCACTAGTTATTGAGAATGTTCAATCTGTACTTTCCTCAGCTTTAGAGCATCCTATCAATTCAAAAAGCTTGCTTGAAATAGCTTTAGAAAAGAAGAAAAGCGATAAAAATGCTACCTGTACAATAGTCGTTTCAGATAATACTAGACCGGTTCCTTATAAAGGAGATGAGGGCATATTGCTTCCAATTATTAAAGTACTCTTTTGCGCTGGCTACAGTGCAGAGGAGATTACTCTCTTGATCGCAACTGGTATGCACAGAGCCATGCAGGAGGATGAAATTCATCAAATGTTGGATGAAGAAATCTTTAAGCTTGGTATCAAGGTTGTGAATCATAATTGTAAGGATGAAGAGAAGCTTGAGTATGTAGGAACTACTAAGCGGGGCACAAAAGCCATGATAGATACCCACTATACCAAGGCGAGTTTAAAGATTGCGACAGGTTTAGTTGAAAGCCATTTTATGGCAGGTGCTTCTGGCGGGCGTAAAGCGATATGTCCTGGCATTATAGGCGAGGAATCAACTTTTGTATTTCATGGACCGGAATTAATGGCCCATCCTAATTCTAGAGATTTGAACCTAATTGGAAATCCTGTGCATGAAGAAAGCTTAGAAGTGGCTCATCTTGCCGGTGTTGATTTTCTTGTAAACGTTACTTTAGACCATGCGTTTCATGTTACTGGTATTTTTGCCGGAGAACTAGAGAAGGCCCATTATGCAGCTGTTGATAATATTAAAAGTGTGGTTCAAGTAGAAGTACCCCAAGAGGCTGATATTGTAATAACCCACGGAGGCTTTGTGGGAATGAATCATTACCAATGTGCTAAATGTGGAGTTGCTTCTTTAGGGGCACTTAAAAAAGATGGTTATTTAATAGCAATTGCTAACATCACCGATAAAGGGGATGCAATTGGAAGTATAAACTATAAGACAACTCTTGCCTTACTCCACTTAATGGGGCCAGATAAGTTTGTTAAACTTTTAAATAGTCCAGATTGGCAATTTTTACCAGAGCAATGGCAAGTTCAACAATGGGCTAAGGTATTTAAGAAAACCGAGGAAAAGAATTTCTATTTCTATGCGCCACAAATAGAGCATAAAAACTTTACAGGGCTTCCTGGAGTTGATGTTAGAACTCTCTTTGAAGAGAAAGTAGAGGAGATGAGTTCTGATATTTTTAGTGTTGCAATAGAAAAAGCAATAAGTGATATAGAAAGAAGAACAGGTAAGAAAAGAGAGGAATTATCAATTTGCTACTTAGCAGAAGGGCCTTATGAAATACCTGTAGTTAAAGGAGATAAATAAGATGAAACTAGGGGTTGCAATTGCTAGTGAAAATGCGCTTCCTTCCGCTTTTGTGGTGATGAGAGGCTTAAAGAGTTCTATAAAAAAAGCACATGAATTTGGTTATGATGGTGTTGAATTAGCCTTAAAAGATCCTAATGAAATTACACGTCAAGAACTTGGTAGTATATTAAAAGATAATGAGATGGAAGTCTCAGCTATCTCCTCAGGTCAAGTGTTTGCCGCTCGTGGCCTGATGTTTACAGAGGAAGATAAAACAAAACGAGAAGAGCTTTATAAAGCGTTTACTGGCTTTATTGATTTAGCAAGTGACTTTGGCTCTCTTGTAAATATAGGACGAGTTAGAGGCTCAATTTTAGGTCGTGATAAGGCATTTTGTGAAAACCTTTTTATTGATATGGCGACAAAACTCTCAGAGTATGCAGATAAGAAAGGGGTTAGTTTAATCTTAGAGCCTGTAAACCGCTATGAGATAGACTACATTAATAATACTGATGAGTGTGTTGAATTGGTTAAAAAGGTGAATTGTAAAAACTTTACCATGATGCCTGATGTGTTTCATATGAATATAGAGGATGCAAAAATTGGTGAGGCTTTGGTAAGAAATGGAGAGGCTGTACGTTACATCCATCTTGCAGATTCCAACCGATGGGCGCCCGGAGACGGACACCTTGATTTTGATGATATCTTTGCTTCTCTTGCTAAGATTAAATATAACGGATGGTGTACGGTAGAGTGTCTTCCATTCCCAACTCCTGAAGAAGCAGCACAGCGAGCAGTCACCTTTTTAAGGAAAAATTATATCTAAGAAATAAGCCCTTGAGACAACAACTCAAGGGTTTATTTTTTATTAACCACAAGAGGTTTTTGCAAAAGTCGCCAAGTAACATAAAAAATGTAAAAATATGCAAAAATTCAATAAAACTATGATATGTTTGAGTTAAAATATTGAAATTGAGTAAAATTGTGTAAGTAATTACTTATAATATATAGAATAAATGTTCCTTTTGTGATAATATTAATTAACTAAAAAAATAAAAAAAAGGAACAATTTATTCTATATGCATACTACCAATTCATCAAAAATATTTCAACCATTACTTTTTACTCATTTAGGACCAACGCATCAAAAAACCATTGACAAATAACAAAGTATAGAAAAGTAAGTCTAAGTCAATCAATTTTAA
>CAYYEN010000468.1:0-3166 GCA_964470795.1 uncultured Spirochaetaceae bacterium
ACAGATGCTGGGGGTATTGTCTATCATGCCTCTTATTTAAACTTTGCAGAGCATGCAAGAACTGAAAGTTTACGTGAAATTTCATCAGTAAGCCAAGGTGAGATGCTAGCAAAGTTTAATTATGGTTTTGTGGTTAAATCTATATTTATCGACTACAAAAAGCCTGCTTTTATTGATGATTTATTAACAGTTAAAACAAGCGTTAAGGAATTTAAAAAGTTTTCAGCAGTTTTTGAACAGTTAATCTACCGCGAAGAGGAGCTTTTAACCTCCTTAGAGGTCAAGGTTGCTTGTATCGATTTAGCAACTAAGCGTCCAATCTTGATACCTGAAGAAGTGCTTAAAGGATTCAATTTACAGTAGGTAGCTCATCAAAGCTAGTTGTATAGGCTGGGCTTTTTAGTTCTCGCTTGCAAAGGTTGGTTTTATCAACACCTAGCATAGTAGCAGGAACTATAGAAGTTCGGCCATATTTTTTGCTTATCTCTTGCACTACAGATGTTAACTTATCCCTTTTATCCATAGAGGCGATATCACTTTCACTTTGAAAGAGTGTATACTGAAAGGTCCCTTTAGGATAAAGGTTAATTGCAAAGATTCTGCACCCTTTATATTTATTAGGTACATAGATTTTCTTAAGAGCAATATAAACTGCTTTTATAATCTTGGGTAAATAATTTGTTTGCTCTTCAAAGTTTATAACTTCAAAGGGCGCGTAAAAGCCTTCTTGAAAGCGTGAGTTAAAGATAGAGATTACAAAGGTGGAAGAGACTAAGTTCTTTTGTTCCAGTTTTAACGAGAGTACTTGCGCTTGGGCACAAAGAGCTGTATAAAGCTCGTCAAAATTAGTAATAGGGGCTTTAAACGAGATACCGGAGCAGAACGATTTATCAGTTTCCCCCTCTTCAATACATGGAATTCCTTTAAGCTCTCTCGCAGTCTTTAATACTGTGATGTTAAAATTAGATTTTATCCATCCTTCATCTTGCATAGCAAAAGAAAGGGCAGTAGTAATACCTTTACGTCTCAGCTTTTCAGCTGTCTTATAGCCAATACCCCAAACTTCCTCAATCGCGGTCTTTCTTAAAATCTCCTCTTCATGCTCTTGTTTAATTACACACGCTCCATCTATCATCTTTTTACCAATATGATTAGCAATCTTGGCAAGCGTTTTGGTACGGGCTAGTCCAACAGAAACAGGAAGTCCCGTTTGACTGCTAACTAAATTTCTTAGCTCTACACAATCTTGATTCTTCATTGGCACAAAGAATGCTTCATCAATGGAATAGGGGATAACTTCCTCTGTATTTTCATTAAGGCAATTGATAACTCTTGTTGATAAATTAGCATAAAGTGCATAGTTAGAGGAAAAGAAGGTGCAATCCTTCTTTTTAGCCTCATCTATTATCTTATGATAAAGGTCTCCTCTCTTAAAGCCTAATTCTTTGGCTTTTGCATTAAGCGCTACAACAACTCCGTCGTTATTCGATAACACTAAAACACCCTTAGTTCGTAGATCTGGACGAAAGAGTTGTTCTGAAGAAGCATAAAAACTATTGCAATCACAAAGTCCTATCATAATCGTCTGACTATTGCACTCACCACACCAAAGATTATTAGCTCTTGAAAGTTTGAAAAACTAATATCGGGGTAATTAGGGTTTTCGCTATGAAGGCGTACTCCTCCTTTAAGGAGTAATCGTTTGAGGGTGAAAGCGCCATCTACTTCCGCTATAACTAAAGAGTTATGAACTGCTTCTTTAGCTTTATCGACAATGATAATATCATCTGGAAAGATACCAGCGCCTATCATGCTGTCCCCTCTAGCCTTAAGTGCATATACACTAGGCTTATGTATTGATAGATATTCATTAAAATCTAAATTACTTTCTTTGTAGTCTTCCGCAGGGGAGGGGAAACCACAAAGAATTACAGGAGCTTCATCAATTTGCGTCATCGCTTACGTATCCATCTATGAAAGTATCTAGTTCATCAATTGTTAAATCTTTATTGTTAAGGATATGCTCATCATAATCTTGTTTAAAGAGATGGATATCATCATCATCTATTGGCATGGTCTCATCGCTAAACCCCATAAGTAGGAAGAAGTAGTTTAAGAACAGTTTACCAGAATCTACATTGGAATAAAGATGTTTTGTTAAGGTATTTATAAGCAGTCTTAAAACTTGCTCCCCATCTTTTTTATCAACAAAGTACAATAATAAGGTATTAATGGTTTCAATGTCGGTTGTTTTATTTAAAATGAAGATATCAAAGAGGGCCATGTAATTATTAATTGCATCTATATCTTCATTATTCTTTGCAATACGGCGAGATAATAAAATTTCAAGAATTGAGAACTTAGAAGAGGGTAAATCTTCTTCTTTAACATCAAAAGTACAATCTTCAGTAAAGCGTTCAAAATAGAGTTTATCAAGTTCCTCCATTTTATCAAAATCATCTGCAAGGCGGCAGAGCAATAAAAGACGATGAATAATCTCTTCAATCTTTTCATCCTGTCCTATCTGCTTTAAATAGTAGTTGAGTGCTATGTTATAGCTAGCTATAGCTTCTTTATTGTTTTGTTTGATCGCTTGGACAAAGCCTAAGGCTTCATAGGCATCTATAGTAGCTGAATCCTCTATTCCGTGTTCCTGAGACAATAATTCAGCCTCTTTCTTCAAGCGAGGCTCAATCTCTTCATCAGTTAATATTTCATTGTATTCTTGTAAATTCATAATAGTAAGTTATCACAATAAAATGTAAAAAGCTATGTAAAAAGAATTAGATTAAAGGAAGTTAAATCTCTAGGCCTTTATCAGATTTAAGAATTATTTTATACTTTATAAATATTTACAATCGTTAATAAATTATTTTTACCAAAAAAAGTCAAACTTAATTTAAAGGATATACTTTTAAAATAAAGGGTTTTACTTTCTCTTCTATAAAAAGAGTTATATCCTCAAGAGATGGAGATTTGTTATTTAAATTGAAAGTTGTGCAATTATTAATCAATTTATTATATTGAGCAACATTCTTATTCTTTGATAAAACCTGTTGATGCATATATCCTAAAAATGTAGATAAGGTCATTGAGGCGTTTTGTATTGTTTTAAATTTGTTATTTAGTATTATCAAAGAAAGCATTTTTAAAGCCATTTCATCAT
>CAYYEN010000469.1:0-3156 GCA_964470795.1 uncultured Spirochaetaceae bacterium
ACGCTTCCCGTTATATGTTGATGAATTTGGTTACATTAGAGTGGGATGAGGAATTACTTTCTTTTTTTAATATTCCAAAGGTTGCACTTCCTAAAATTGTTCCTTCTTCTGGTATGGTTTATGGACATACTTTCAAAAACGGGGTGTTCGGTGCTGAAATTCCACTTTGTGGTATCTTAGGTGACCAACAAGCTGCTCTTTTTGGTCAAGCTTGTTTTGAACAAGGACAGGGAAAGAATACCTATGGAACTGGTTGCTTCTTACTAGTAAATACAGGTGAAAAGCTTTGCTATTCTAAATCTGGTTTAATTAGTACAGTCGCTTATCAGATAGCGGGAGAAAAACCGCATTATGCTTTAGAAGGCTCAATTGCTATTGCAGGCTCTTTAGTTCAATGGACGCGTGATAATTTAAAGATGGTAAAAGATGCTAAGGAACTTGATGAACTAGCTTCTTCTGTGCCGGATTGCGGTGGAGTTTATATCGTACCTGCTTTTTCTGGGCTTTTTGCACCTTATTGGCGAAGTGATGCAAGAGGGGTTATTGCAGGTCTTACTAGTTTCGCAAATAGGGCACATATCTGCCGTGCGGTATTAGAGTCGACAGCTTTGCAAGCAAATGATATATTTGAGGCAATGAGTATGGATTCTGGTATTCAGCTTAAAGAACTTAAAGTTGATGGAGGATTAACTAATTCTTGGCCTTTGATGGTTTTTCAAGCAGATATCTTACAAGTACCGGTTATTAGACCTCAAGTGGTAGAAACTACCGCTTTAGGTGCTGCCTATGCGGCAGGACTCACTATGGGAGTTTGGAAAAATCTTCAAGATTTATCAAAATATTGGAAAGAACAGCTAAGATGGACACCAACAATGGATGACAAAGAACGTGAAAAGAAGATACTCTTTTGGCGTAAAGCTGTTAGTCGTACATTGAATTGGAAAACAAGTGAGGAATAAATAGAGTGTGGAGTTTTGGTAGTACCGCAAATGTTTTGGATTATTTAAAAGACATAATTCAAATTTTGATACTTGCTTGGTTGTTCTATAGAATCTACCTTGGACTTCTACAGACAAAAGCAACTCAAATCTTTTTAATTCTCATCTATTATGGGATGGGTTTTATCTTTAGCTATCTTTTTAAACTAGATTTCTTCCTAGAGCTCTATCATGTAGTTACTCTACCTTTTATCTTGTTCTTATGTGTTATCTACCACCCAGAGTTAAGGCGTGCCTTCTCCTCTTTGATGAATCAACGACGCCGCCTATTTCGAATAGGTAGCCAAACCACTGGTGAGCAGATTGATACAATCTTAAATGCTTGTTCTATGTTGGTTTCTGTAAAAAGAGGTGCCTTAATAGTATTTCCAAGACATATTGATATCAAATCTATTATCGATTCTGGTACAAAAGTTAATGCAGATTTATCCTCAGCTTTAATTTTAACTATCTTTGATCATGATACACCGCTTCATGATGGTGCTTTAATTATCAATGGTGGGCGTATGGTTGCAGCTTCTTGCTATTTACCACTATCTGAGCAAACCAGCATTAATGCTTCTTTTGGAACCAGACACCGAGCGGCTTTAGGCTTAGCAGAACAATCTGATGCTGTCATCATAGTTGTCAGTGAAGAAACTGGTGCTATCTCTCTTGCCTATAATGCTAACATTTACTACAACTTAGATACTGCTACAATTAAAGAAACCTTGTTAGCTTTATTAAGTTACCATGATGTATTACCAACAGATGTAAAGGAGAGTGCAAATGAAAAAGAATAATAAACTTTCCTTAGTAGTGAGCAATGTTACTCCAAAGGTCTTTTCTCTTTTAGCTGCAATAATAATATTTTTAGTTGTGCAGTACTTTCAAATGGTAGACCGAAGAGTGGTTATTCCTCTTCAAGTTAGATTACCAGAGTCTTCAGTAGTAGTACCGGAATCCTTGGTTCCTCAGAATATCGAGATTGTAATCTCAGGTACTGATAAACTTGTCTATCTAGTAGAGCCCGATAAGATTGTCGCAATTGCAGATTTTACCGATATTACAGAAGTAGGTATTGCTAGAGTTCCTGTAACCTTATTGTATGATCAAGATGTTTTTGATAGTGCTGAATTGGTAGTAACCGCTACAAAACCTATAGTAAGAATCCTTTTTAAGGAGCCTTAATGTTTGGTATTGGAGTAGATTTAGTTAAAATATCACGATTAGAGAATTTAAGTGAACATCAAAAAATAAGGATGTTCTCTCCTTTGGAGCTAAAAGAGGCAGAAGCTTTACCGTCTCTTAAACAAAGTGAATATTTTGCTTCTCGTTTTGCAGCAAAAGAAGCGTTTTCTAAAGCAATGGGAATAGGTTTAGTAGGATTTTCCTTAGCTGAAGTTGCTGTTATTAAATCTAAAAGTGGAGTTCCTTCTTTTATCTTTTGTGGAAAAGCGAAAGAATTAGTAGGGTCAAAAACCTTTATGTTATCTCTATCTCACGAGAAGGAGTATACAATAGCTATGGTGGTATGTAATGAGGAGTGATTGGAATCGTCCTTCTTTAGAGCCTTTAGCAGAAGGCTTCAGACGGATTAAACTGACAGTTAGCTATGATGGAAGTGCCTTTTCTGGGTGGCAAAGTCAAGCAAATGGCTTAGGAGTTCAGCAATATCTTGAACGCGCAATCACTCAGATTACGAAAGAGATCGTAGTTGTCCAAGGCTCTGGTAGAACAGACTCCGGCGTTCATGCTCTTGCACAAGTTTGTCATTTTGATACTAAAAGCAAAATAAGTTGTAATAAATTTCTTCCTGCGCTTAATACTAAATTACCAAAACAAGTAAGAGTTATATTAGCTGAAGAGGTAGATGGTTCTTTTCACTCTCGTTATACTACTATGGCTAGAGAGTATCAGTATTTTGTTAAAGAATATAAAAACTTTCTCCCTTTTGATGAAAAACATATTACCAAAAGGGAACATCTTCCGAGTCTTGAATTGCTGAATAGCTATGCAGAATGCGTTTTAGGCACTCATGATTTTACTACTTTTGCTTCAGCTCGTGATGAATGTCCTTCAAAATGGAGAGATATTTATGAATCGAAATGGGAGCAAGTTAGCGACCAATATGGCAAGATGATGTTTGCGCTACTGGCCCTCCCAAAGGATTCACCTG
>CAYYEN010000470.1:0-3154 GCA_964470795.1 uncultured Spirochaetaceae bacterium
ACCGTTGTCTCAATGAAAACCAACTACTATCGCGAACTCAATCAAGGACACTGGCAACAAAGTCGCCTGACAGGCAAGGAGCTGTTCCAACACAACCTGTATCAATACTGCAAGGCTACTGGACTCAAAATAGACCAGTGACCTCGCTGGGCGCTTGTGGGGCACGCTGTAATGTTGAAATTACACAACCACGCTCTCTTTTTCGCACCCCCAACGAAGTCCCCTACCAATATCAACTGGATCCTCTGCAGAGACCTCATAATGAACACGCCTATACATCCACACAGTATCGTTTTGCCGACAAATGTAAAGGCAAAAATGCCGAGACTCATACAAAGAGTCCCAGCAAACCTTCAAACACAAAAATTGCAACGTGCCCCTACAACCCAAAATTGGAATCCCACGAAGGATCAAGCGTCTCGCTCAACGCCTGTTCATAATTAGCCCTTACGTTTTCCGATTCCGATGTTAAATACTTGTCAAAGTAACTCTGACGGGCATCTTGTATTATCCTAGTGCGCTCGCGCTGCTTCTTGTCCCACTCATCCATATTCTCATTATTATAATTAACCGACGAAACAATATCATTCTCTACCTTAGCGACCGACAACTTGTTGAGCCCATCGATTTCTGTCAATCGCTTCCCCAAGGTGTTCGAATATTGAACGGCAAAATACGGATGCCCAAGAACCTGATCCATTACATTAAAATGCGGCATCTAAGCAGTCAAGTTCTCGCGCAATGTCTCAATATGAGACCTTGCCAGCCAAACGCCGTTGCAGTAGTATAATAATCCTTCCGAATATCTTCTATATCGCGAGACTCTCCCTGACTCTCTGCCAAGATTCTTTCTATATCCTCGGGAAACCGTTCTTTTACCTTTATAAGCGACCATGAATCCATAGCATTCTTTAGTGCAGTCACAACAGGAGCAACAACGCCACCTCATAACAGCCAATCAAGTCGGGAATGCTCACTTCGACTTTTTAGACGCGGCATCGTTATCCAAGTTGATGACATCAGCAAAGCCTGGCTGTTCTCTGGTATAGCTATTGGCGCGTTCTCTTACTAATTTTGCCAATTTGCCAGACAACTTAACACCCATTGTCTTGGCATAGATGAAAGCTTGTTCTGCATAAAAATCACCAATCTCTCCATCTGTTTCCTTGAGACGCTTCAACAGATGTTTCTCCAAATCCCTCATCTGCGCCTCAGCACTAGTCACTATTCCCGGTATATCACTTTTAGTCATTTGTTTTAACATTGTTAGTGCCTGTGCATAGTCATCATGGTTTTCACTGTCTACAATAATATTTATTTCGCCCACATCGGTAGACCTTCTGCTTCGAGCAATCTTCGCGACTACTTTAGCATAGTCATTCCTGGCGTCTTGGCTAGTCATCGAGCTATTGGAGATTTCTTGTTCTGAAAACCACTTTTTCTCATATGCGTCCCAACGACGTTGTATCTGATTTGTATAATCTACAGCGGCATCATAAGATTCCGCAATTTCCTTCTCATATTTGGGCACAAGTAACTCATACGCACCACCCACAGAATTGCTTAAAAGAGCAAGTGAATGAAAAAGATAGGGCTCACCATGCTTCTCAGCAATAGCCTCCAATCGTTTAAATGCCTCGCCCATCGCCTTCCCACCTTGCTCTCTCCATAACATCATATAATCATACAGGGCATCATAATCGCCTCGCAATAAAGACTCTTCTAATCGTTGATCGTGTTTGCCTGTAGCCATGTAATATGCCACTGCAACATCATTTCCATGACTTTCCCAAAACTCTTCAGGCAGATCCATATTCTCCCTAACAAAACTATTTGCATCACTCAAATCGTATATCTCATCCATTGCAGACAGTTGGGCTCCATATTTCCCATCTGATATACGAATGTGCTTCAAGGTTAAAGGCTGCCTGCCCTTTGCTATTAACGCCTGATTAATTGCGTCAAATTCAGCCTGAGTCAACTTTTGTTTGTTTCCCTCGTCGACATGTCTGTAATCTGTCCCATTGCGGAGGTCAAAGTCTGTACGATACCACACCTGATCCTTGTCGGGCTCATCCTTGTCAATCTTTAGGGCGACGATAGGCTGTCCTTTACTGTCTTTGATGACTGAATAGTTGAAATCCTCCATATATCTACTTGCAGTCTGAATGTTTTTGGTGCACCACCTTGTTCCCTGCTCTGCAAGCTTGGACAATGCCTCTGGCGTTGTTACATCTACCACGGTCATATCGCCAACCTGCCGCTCATTTACAAGTCCCGCTTTCTCTTTCGCCTTTTTCTTTACATCTGCCTCATGTTCCTCTTCTGCCTTGGTGCGATAGTCTTTCATCGCATCGAATAGCGCTCGCCGACTTTTGTATTCCGAAATATTCAATACATTCGGGTTCTTAACCTGTTTAAACTGTCGCTCCCAACGTGCAATTGCCAGATCGAGTTCATCGGGTTTTGGCTCAGGCTTCGCCGCGTCAGGAACCTCATTAAACCTCTGTTCGTTAGCCCGCAAGATCGCCTCATATTGTTCGCGATCTGTAAGCTTAGCCTTTTGTTTTTTGACTGCGGGGCGCGCTGCATTGTAAAAAATAGCCGACTGCTGCCTGGGATTCAATGGCTTACCGGCTTCACGAGCTCTACGACGAGCCAAACGCACAGCCTCCAAACCACGCCGCAACTCGTCTGGCTCAAGCGACTTCTTTTCTTTGTCAGAAACTGCCTTACTTTGCTTTGCTTCCTGCTCAGGAGCCAATGAGCTTGTGTCGGACTCTCCAGACTCGACCGGCTCAACATGCTTACGAATTCGACCAAGTGTAGCAGACTTCTCGCCAAGAACACCTGTCTTAGCTTCGATTTCTCCCACGGCAGACATATCACTACTGGCAGCTTCATCGGTCGAAGACGAAGCGCGATTCGAGCGCAATGGCGCTCCAATATCATCCGCAGCAAAAGCTCCGCCCCTAGCTACTGGCGCTATCTCATCGTCAGCAGCAGCAAAAGCTCCGCCTCTGGCGACTGGAGCTATCTCGTCGTCTATAGTTGCCTCATCAACAACATCATCCTCATAATCATCAGCATCGAGCGAAAATGCACCACCCGACGACCTTGGTTCTGGACTATCATCATACTTAGTTTTTCCACC
>CAYYEN010000471.1:0-3154 GCA_964470795.1 uncultured Spirochaetaceae bacterium
TACGGTTCCCCGGCCCTTGATAGACCGTATGGAGATCATTGAGCTGGGCTCTTATTCCGATGAAGAGAAGCTGATGATTGCAAAGAATCACCTGATTCCCAAGCAGCTGAAAAAACACGGTCTGAAAAAAAGCCAGCTGAAGATCACCGAGGATGCCATTCGGGAAACCATCTGCTGCTATACCCGGGAGTCCGGCGTTCGGAATCTGGAGCGCTGTCTGGCAGAACTGTGCCGCAAAGCGGATATGCAGCTTCTCACCCGAGAGGACGTAAAAAAAATCACCGTAACCGGCGGTAATCTGGAATCCTTCCTGGGTGTTCGCAAGTACCTGCCGGACCGTCTGCCCGGCAGCGATCAGGTGGGATTGGTTACCGGCCTTGCCTGGACCTCCGTTGGCGGCGAAACGCTGGAAGTGGAGGTCAATGTGATGGATGGCTCCGGCAAGCTGGAGCTTACCGGCAACCTGGGTGATGTGATGAAGGAATCCGCCCATGCAGCACTGAGCTACATTCGCGCCAATACGCAAAAGCTGGGCGTGGCACCGGATTTCTATAAAACCAAGGACATCCATGTGCATTTCCCGGAGGGCGCAGTTCCAAAGGACGGTCCTTCCGCAGGTGTGACGGTTTGCACGGCGATTGTATCTGCCCTGACCGGGATTTCTGTTCGCAGGGACGTGGCCATGACCGGTGAAATTTCCCTGCGCGGCAGGGTGATGCGCATTGGCGGCCTGAAGGAGAAAACGATGGCGGCCCTTCGCCATGGTATCCGCACGGTAATCATCCCCCAGGATAATGAACGTGATCTGGAAGAGATTGATCAGACTGTTCGCAAGCAGCTGAATTTTGTCAGCGCTTCTTCTGTGGATACGGTTCTGTCTGTGGCTCTGAACCGGAATACGGAGCCTGTACCCACCATCCTGGGTACAATTCCCGAGGATATGTCCGGAAAGGCCCGCCGCCAGGAGATTCGGCAGTAAGGAGAACAAATGAACTTTCAGAATGTAGAATTTCTTATTTCTGCTGCCGCTCCGAAGGATTTTCCCGGAAACCGGCTGCCGGAAATTGCTTTTGCCGGAAAATCCAATGTTGGAAAATCCTCCGTAATCAACCGGATTCTTCAACGAAAGAATATGGCAAAAGTGGGAGACAAGCCCGGTAAGACCATTCATATCAACTATTTTTTGCTGGACAAAACCTGCTATCTTGTGGATTTGCCCGGTTACGGCTTCGCCAAGGTGTCCCAGAGTGAAAAAGACCGCTGGGGAAAGCTGATGGAAGATTATTTCGCAGCCAACCGGATTCATCTTGGTGTGCTGATTGTGGACTACCGGCATCCGCCCACGAACAATGATATTACCATGGCCAAGTGGTTCCTGGATTCCCGCTGCCCCTTTGTCGTGGTAGCCAACAAGAAGGACAAGCTGAAAAAAAGCGAGCTTGCGCCAAATCTGGAAGTGATTCGTCGGGATCTGGAGCTTCCCGATGACTGCCCCGTGATTCCCTTTTCCGCGGAAAAGGGCGACGGACGGGATGAGCTGGTAAAACAGATCCTTCAGACAGTGAAAGAAGCATAAATGTACCCCCATCGATGTGAAGATCACAATCGATGGGGGTGGCTTTTTACACAAACCGGCTGGCATAGCCGCAGCGGCGGCACAGGGGTTCGGAAGCGGTTCCATTGGAGAAGCCATCATACAGAGCCTTTGCTCGTGGAGATTCCAGAATGGTGTTCAGGTCCTCCCGAAACAGGTTTCCAAGCGGAATATCGCCATCGTGGTCCAGACAGCAGGGGACCACCGTTCCGTCTGCCAGAATGCCAAGCTGGTCCCGCAGACCGTAACAGAAGAAACGCCCGGTTCGTTCCGGTGCTTCCGGATCCGGCCAATCAAATTTGTCTCCCGGCTCCAGAAAAACACGGTTTCCAATAGCCGTGCCCTGTTTCCCGGGAACCCATGATCCTGGAAACGCGTTATGAAGATGCCGGATGATCTCCTGATTGTTTCGGTCAGCGCCGCCGTTGTTCCATAGCCTGTAAACCAGGATCATTCTGCCCTCGGCGGCCTTCCCAAAAGACAGACAATCCTTCAGGTATTCTTCAAAGGGAATGGTCAGATCATTGGCTTCGAAGGCATGCAGTGAGATTTGGACCTTATGCAGGGCGGGGGAGGAAAGAAGCAGTTCCTGGTTTCGGCGAAGAAGCGTCCCGTTGGTGGTGAGGATCACTCGAAAACCGAATGACCCGGCCATTTCCAGAAAAACGCCCAGACTGGGGTGGCACAGGGGTTCTCCCATCAAATGGAAGTAGAGATAGTCTGTGTAGGGCCGGAGTTTCGGGAGCAATTGACCGAATGCCGCCTCGTCCATGGATCTTGGATCCCGTCGTGTGCCGGGGCAGAATTCGCAGGACAGATTGCATTTGTTGGAAATCTCAATGTAGATTTTATGAAACCGCTTCATTACAGCAGGGGAATTCCGGCTTTCTCGCAGACAGAAATGGTCTCATTGTCCCAGATGCTGGATTGCACCTCACCAATGTGGGCGCAGCCCATCAGCAGCATGGCAAGTCTGGACTGGCCGATACCGCCGCCAATGGTCAGAGGCAGCTGATCGTTCAGCAGCAGCTGATGAAAGGGGAGGGATCTGCGGTCATCGCAGCGCGCAAGACGCAGCTGACGATCCAGGGCTTCGGCATCCACGCGAATGCCCATGGAGGAAATCTCCAAAGCCCGGTTCAGTGTGGGATCCCAGAAGAAAATGTCACAGTTCAGGTTCCAGTCATCGTAGTCAGGGGCACGGCCGTCATGGGGGTTTCCGGAACGGAGCTTGCCGCCAATCTGCATAATGCAGGCGGTGGGGTGCTCCTTCACATAGGCATTTTCACGCTGAGAAGGTGTCAGATCCGGGTAAAGATCCTCCAGTTCCTGTGTTGTGATAAAGCTCACTTCCCGGCTCAGCGACAGGGTCAGCTGGGGGAAACGAACATGGAGCCGGTCGTTGGTGTCACAGATCGCCCGGACAATTGCCTGAACAATGAGCTTCAGGTAGTCCAGATTCCGGTTTTCCCGGGTAATGATTTTCTCCCAGTCCCACTGGTCAACATAAATGGAGTGAACATTGTCCAGCTCTTCATCTCTGCGGA
The DNA here is from genome assembly GCA_964470795.1 of uncultured Spirochaetaceae bacterium. Classification (GTDB taxonomy): domain Bacteria; phylum Spirochaetota; class Spirochaetia; order Sphaerochaetales; family Sphaerochaetaceae; genus Bullifex. The sequence continues at coordinate 3,142 of CAYYEN010000471.1, forward strand.
TGGCGTTCATGTC
>CAYYEN010000472.1:0-3146 GCA_964470795.1 uncultured Spirochaetaceae bacterium
CTTTAATGTTTCAATTTCCGATATATTATCTACTGAACCCCAATGATAAGATGCAGCTATATAAGGTATCATGACTCCAGCTAACCATTCTCCCTTATTTAAATATTCCAAATAATCCTCGGGTTTCAATTCCTTAGTAAGAATCATATCTCTCATTCTCGACTCCAAGTCACCTAAGTTTCCTGAAGTCATTTCCTCGGTAACATAACCAAACTTGTTCAGATAAGACTTCGGTATCGCAAACATATTCCAGATGTATTTACCAACTGTCGTATCATGTGTAGTTTTATTATTAAGTTTTGCATCAACAGGAAGCGAAAACCTATCGGTCGTTTGAAACCTGGCTTCACCTTGTCTAGTTGCAGCGAATAATTCGGCTAATTTTCTTTTAGTTATATCATCTTCTTTCAGAGATAATATTTCAAAACGTTCTTTATCATTTAGTTTTTTCATCATATCACCTCTATTTGAATAAATCTTTCGTATCGATTTTAAATGTAGCATCTGAATTTATATTCTCGAACTCTTTTAATTTCTCTCGAACTTCTAGTGTCAAGCCGTCTTTATATCGATCTATAAATTCTTCATATTTTCCAAATATTTGTTTCTTGGTTAAATTTATATATCTACTCTTTGATTTAGGTTCAATAGCAGCATGAGCAAGTTCATGTGTTGTAACACTCATCGGTGCCAATCCGACTCTATTATCATAATGTGCTTGTATAACTTCTTTCGCTAAAGATATTGAAGAGAATTCGATATCGTTATTGAAATTATGTAGTGCAACTATCGAAACTAAATCGTATAGGGTCAATGGATGGTGGTGCATCTGGATCTCCACTTCTGAAGATTTCAGGTTATTTAAAATAACATCCTTACCTAAATTTTGTTCAGCTTCTTTTACTTTCTTGATATAATTCAGGTAAGATCTGTCCGACCTGATTGTTTTTTCTGTAGATTTTACGAATCTCGAAAATACTTTATTATCGAAGAACCCTGAAAAAGAGTAATTGATTGGTTCTAGTATTTTGTCTTTTTTCATCATATCACCTATCCTTTTCTACGGCTAACATCCTCTTCAGTTGGTTTTTCAGTTCCATATTTCATTTTATTTAATTCTTTTCTAACAGATAATATACTATCTTCTAAAACGTTATAAGAAGCGATCTTATCTTTGAAGTCTTCTTTAAGTACATTAAGATCGTTAATCATATCATCTACTGAAACTAATTTGTTCCCGATATTTCTTAATTCCTTGATCTTTCCGTCGATTGATTTATCTAATTGTTGTAATAATAACTCTTGAAGTGCTACTCTTTCAACTGCTAAATCTCGTTTTATTTCGTTCTTAAATTTCTCTAAATCATTTTTACTAGCGAACTCTTTAGTAATATTAAATGAATCAACCATGTTCTTGTTAACAAATGTTGTTATTACTTTTACTAACGCCACTATAAGGGATACTAATATTACCCCTGCAACCCCTGCTATCAGGTTGATAATTTCTTTTCCTGCCATAATCTCGTCACCTACTCTTTCTCTAATTGGATGTCTATTATTTTCTCAATAGCATTTTTTCTTTCTAGTTCTTTGTTATCCTTGTTTGAAATTATCTGAGTAAGTTGGTAATAACCGTCTTCTCCGACTAAACTACTGAATAATGAACTTACTTCCGGTACTTTTTTAATGTTGATATTATTGTAAGCGAATTCATTTTTTCCGTTATATGTCATCCTAAACGGAACATATAAATTATTCTTTGATCTGTAAAGTTGTGAGATCAAAGCTTCTAATAAAACTGATACCGATGGGAACTTTAACCCGGTTGCAAAAAATGCATTCGATAAGATTTTATAAATATCGTTATAAGAAACATTATCCGGAAGATAAGCCTGATAGAAAGTATTTAGTATTCCGTTCGTATCTTTAGCATTAAGAGCATAAATATCGTTCTGTACAAAAGCATCGCCTTTCTTCAGGACGAATACATTATAATCGTTTACTGGTATCTTATTATTTAACTTAAGTCTTTTCTCGACTCTTTCCTCGGTGAATTCAAACTGAATATTTACCGGAAGGTATTGGAAGTATAAACTACCTGATTCCTTGTAGTAGAATATTCCTACTGTATCTATTAGTTTACCTACTCTGGAAGATAACATTGTTCTTCCGTTTGATCTTTCAAAGTTTAAACTCGGTATGAATATTTCTAGCGAACCACTTCCATTATATATATAGGAAGTCGTTTGTCCAACTGTTTTTTTAACTAAAAAAGGTAATTGCATGGTGCCACCTCAACATTTCAATATAATTAATTATTCAAACCCTATGGATTAAGAATTATAATTTACTCTTATTTTTCTCATTATAATTTGAGTGAATAATTAATTATAAATCAAAGAAGGTGAAAATATGGCAATTAAAGATATTACTCTAGCTTTAAGCGATACAGAAGACTCTACTGTAACTCTAACGTCATCTAATGCTGTTGCTATTGCAATCCGAAATATATTATTATCTCAAGAAGGTAACTTTGTAAATATTCCCGAATTAAATTCAGATATTTCAGCAATGTTATTCGATCAAATAGACGACGATGATATTTTCAGACTTAAAACAGAACTAAATAAGGAATTAATCAGAAGAATTCCTAGTTTATCAGGATTAGTATTAGATATACAACGGTTAGAAGTGGATAATCCGAACGTAGATGGATCAGTTGCTCTAGGTATTTCTATAATGAATGCTACCACCGAAGATAACTTTGATATGTTGATATTTAAAAACAACGGAAATGTTCTAATATTGTAGAGCAGAAAGGAAGAGACGATATGGCAAAAATAGACTTAAAAGATTTAAAGGAGCTGAAAGAATTAACAGGACTTTCAGGAATTGACCGAGATGCATTACTAAATAAATCTCGTATCAAAGAAAGAAGAACAAGAGAGGCGTTCTTACCGCATTCAAATTACAACGTGGTAATTAGTGCATTCTCAAGAAAAGAATTACTACATCTTCAGTCATTAATTAGAAGAGAGGAAATTTATCGATATGAGGCATATAAAATTATCCATGAACATATAGTAGAAACATCGTTAGGCGATTTGACATTTAAAGAATTCTTAGAAAATACTTCGTTCTTAGAT
>CAYYEN010000473.1:0-3140 GCA_964470795.1 uncultured Spirochaetaceae bacterium
TAAACACATGCTTAAAAGGTTCATATTCATGGCAATTACAGACCATCGTCTCGGCATGGCACATCTCTAAATGACTCATCGAGATGCATTCTTCACAATAAATTTCACCCGTTCCAATCCAGCGGGCATTACACCGCATACAGCGGTCAAAATGTAGTTTTTGTTTCATACTCAGTCATCCCTGTGCGAAAAAATTATTTTATTTCATCCCATACTTTCATTGCAATTCCAATAAAGTGCTTGACGAATTTCTTATTGTCCTCCGTCATGGTCGTTACAATCTGATAGCCCAACGCACTCATATATTTCTCAAAGGTGGATTGATCTTGGGCTGTCTCTTGCTCATTGGCACACCATTCCACATATTTCTTATAGAGATTGGCACACGGTAAAGTGTCTTGGGGTCGGCGTTCGCAACACGCATCTAAAAACATCGCAGTATTCGAGCAATAGGATAACCAAATCTTCTTGCTTTCTTTCTTATCGGGAGTATTCAAGACAGTCTCTAAATTGGGAATTAAACTCATGAGATAATTCACAATTCCATCCCGTTCTTCTAAAAAGATGGTTTGAAAGAACCGATTCTGATTCTGGTCTGTGCCTCGATATATTTTATTAAATTGAATAAACCGCCAACGTTGAAAGAAGGCATCATCCGCTCCCGCTGCGATGGGAGTATCATTTGAACAATACAAGAGTTTGGCTTTATTCGTAAAGTTAATCGGATGCTCAAATTTACGTTCCCCATCAATAATCCCATCTGTTATGATGTTTTTGAGTTCATTTATAGACTCTTTTTGGAGTTTAAACCCTCCCATTTCACTACCCCAAATTACCCGTTTGCCCAAGACCTCCGCTCGATAGCGTTTATCGGTGCAAAGTTTATTGATTGGGATGCGAAAGGCAAAAGGTCCCATCAGATTAATGAATGCTTCTAATAAAGAACTTTTTCCACACCCCGGCGGTCCTATCCAGATTTGGGCTTGTTGTATATCTATTCGGGCAGTTAAACAATATGCCAGATAATGTAAAAGGTAATTGCGAGACCTTTCCGCGGGGATCATATCAATAATCGCAGCCATAAATTTTGGACATGTTGCAGCAGGATTATAATTCCAATGAAAACAATAAAGGAAATAGTTCGAGTAATGATGTTCACACCAATAATTATTGCTCAAATCCATCACTCCGTTATTAAACGGCAATAAATTCTCATTCGGGTTAAACTCATCCACATTCATAAGATGTTGGGTCTGTAAAGCCTTATAGATTTCATTTGAGTCCTTTTCTCGGCAGTCAGTCCGGAATGTAGCCCAAATGCTCCGCACTAACTTATAAAATTTAATCTTTGAGAGTTGTATCCAATAGTTACCCATATAACAATACAAATGGTCCACCGTCCCACACCAATGCCACGCTTCTATAAGTAATCCTGTGATAACATTCATATGGGTCTCTCGTTCTTCACTTTTTTTGAGTTCTTCTTCTTTCGCTTGGACTGGGAGTAATTCCACATTATATTTGATTTCCCGTTGAATAATCGGGGTCATTTGTTGAATAAAATCCTCCCAATCGGTAAAGATGCGGCATAATAACAACTGATATTCATCATTATCGACTAAATGTTGACTATCAATCATGCGGCCACCTTTACTAATTTAAATTGAAATCGACATGTGGAACATTGATAATAGATTTTACCTTCAACTACTTTAGCAATCCATTTATGCCCACACTTAGGACAGACGACGAGTTGTTCTTGAAATTCTGCCATGTTCATATTATATCATATGAACTCATAAAAGGCTTTCTTGACAGAATTGTAAAAGATCAGAATATCCTCCCTAGCATCGCGTGTAGGAGTGTATATTTTTTTTATTTAATATTTGGTAGCATATTCCGATAAATAACACTTCTGTCAGTTTTATTTTTACCCCTCCTCCGGAGGATAGATTTATAAGCCAGAATCGAGGAGTATTAACTATAACCTAACGTTAATCATAACGTTATGCTAACGGTTCATAACGCATGCCACCGCACAAAAAATGGAAAGATAACGCTGAACGCCAACGGGCTTTCCAATTGAAGAAGATTCATCCCGATTATGATGATAATCAAATCCGTGCGTTATTGGGTAAACCCGAACTCAAACAACCGAATACTGACCTTGGTTCCCGCCATAATCCCACCATCCCTCCAGGCAATGATGGTAGTTCACTACCGGAGCCTATGGAGATCACCGAATCGTATGCGGAACAGTTCTTAATTCGCTGTGCGCAGCGTAATCCCGGGGATCCCAAGGTCGCAGCCCTGCTTATCCAATGGCTCGATAAAAAGAAAGCCCTTGAGCCTAAAGTCAACCTCGATGAGCAATCGAGTAGTATTACTGAATATAAAGAAATACGGGAGCAATTTTATGGTCGCACTACCGCATGCCGTGACGCAGCAACTGATTAGAGATCCCCACGCTCTCGATTTGTATCTCGAATATGTCGCGAAATATATGGGCTTTCGGCTGGCGGATTGGCAATATCAAGAGTTCTGCAATCTTTACATCTGGGAATTTCATATGTCATAATTTTCACAGTCCTTTTTTAGATACAATCACAATTTCCTTCATTACATACATATTCATCGCAAGCCCAACATTCCAATTTAGGCAAATCACTAAATAAAACAGTTGTGCTTGATTTTGGGCAAAATCTAAATTTCCAATTGGGTTTATCCATTTTTAAAAATTTCATACCCATTTCCCATAATTCCATAAAATCTACTTTTTGGTTATTCTTGGTCATCATTCACACATCCATTTTGAAATCTTCAATTTTGGATTTTGGATTCATTTTTGCTATCGAATTTCGAATTGTGTCTAATCCATCGATGTCTTGAATATCATAAAGATATATCATAGTAGTTTTAACACTTGCATGACCCAAGGCTTTCGATATTTTTCCAATTTCTTGATTATCATTTATTAAATAACTTGCAAAGGTTCTTCTTAAAACATGGGAACCAATCGTTTTTGCGATGGATTTACAATTTACTGCGTAATTATCAATCTGATTAATGATTGTATTTTCTGTAAATCGTTTGATGCCTTTTTTATCTGCTTTTCGACTTTCAAAAACATACCCTTCTCT
>CAYYEN010000474.1:0-3140 GCA_964470795.1 uncultured Spirochaetaceae bacterium
TAACAATAGCACTGTTATACAAAAGTTGTCCTACATAAGGAACCTTCATTTTATCACAATACTCTTTAACCTCAGTTATAAAAGGACTCTTATTATCACTGACTTTATTTAAGAGCACACAGCATTCCACTTGGTTTAATTTACAAGTTTCTATCATGCGGCACATATCAGAAAACCCAGATTTCCCCTCTTCACTTACAATTAATGCTAAATCAACTCCAGCAAACGCAGAAATTACAGGGCATCCGAGTCCCGGAGGTCCATCTATAACAACAGTATCTATAATTGTTGTTAACTTACCTAGCTCTTTTTTAACAGTAGAGACAAGCTTACCAGAGTTTCCTCTTCCGCACTTAAGAGAGCCATAGACAAACCTTTCGCCCTCTTCTCTTATTGTTATAAAGCCTGAAACATCTTTATTAAGCTTTATTGCGTTAACTCTGCAGAGTGCTTCACATAAGCCACAGCCTTCACACTTATACTCATCTACTATAAAGTTAGTAATAGCACTAAAGCGACAATTGTCTTTACATTCTCCACATTTAATACATTTAGCAGTATCTATTGTCGCTTTATAGCCACCACAGTACTCTTTAGTAGTATTCTTAAGAGATGGGTAAGTAACAAGGTATAAGTTAGGCGCTTCAACATCGCAGTCAGCAAAAGCTCTTATCTCATTCGCCTTTATAAAGGCAGAGGAGATGGTAGTCTTACCAGTTCCCCCTTTTCCACTAATTATTAGCAGGGTTTTCATAGCGCGCCACCTCCTTTTTAATTAGGTCAAAATAAGGCTTTAGCTCTGTAGTTCTATATCCTTTTGCATTAGCAATAGCAGTTTTTACAGAGTATGGAATTTTAGTAACTATCTTAAGTCCTTCTGCATTTGCAAACTCTTCAAGAGGTTTATAGCCCTTTTCATTTTCTTTATTGACAACTAAAAAGCAAGGTTTCTTATAAAGCTTTATAAGTGAGACTATTAACTTTAAGTTTTCAAGCCCAAATAAGGTAGGCTCTGTGACAACAAGGATTAAATTTGAGGCTTGGATAATCTCACCCACTTCACAACCAGTTCCGGGAGGACAGTCTATTACATAGTTTTCACTATTATTAGTAAATGTTAATAACTCTTTAACAATAGCGCCTCCGTTACGCTGTCCAATTTCCATCTGGCCAACTATTGCAATATCTTCTTCATTAGTTTTAATAGTAATAGAACCCACATTCTCTTTACTCTCAGTTATCGCGCCAGCTTTACATAACACCTTACAGCCCATACAAGAGTGGCAAAGCTCTGGAAAGAACTTTACTTTATCTTTTATAAATAGAAGAGCATTAAAGTGACAAAAATCGACACAAGTTCGGCATTTAATACATTTATCTAAGTCAAAGAAAGGAATTGCTTTATAAGAGGGATAAGTTGCTACCTCTCTTAGATTCTCAAAATAGAAGGAACCATTAGGCTCTTCTATATCTGAGTCTATGTAGGTTGCAAAGAGTACTTTTGCTAAGTTCGTACTTACAAAAGTCTTTCCTGTTCCCCCTTTTCCACTACAAACTGCGATCTTCATATCCCTTGATACCCCGCATGAAAGACTGTAAGAGGGGTTTTATTACCTTTCTTAAATTCTTCTAGGTTTGTTAAGAGAGTACCTTTATCAGCTTTTAAGATTTCGATCTCGCCCTCTTTTAGTACCTCTGCAGCATTTTGACCAAGACGAACTGTTAAAAGAGAAGCAATTTGGTTATCAAATAAGAATTGGACTGCTTTTAACGCCGCTCCGCCTTCTGCTTCACAAGCGGAATTTTCCACAAAGGAAAGTTCATCCTTCTCCCAGTTATAAAACGCAAAATAAGGGGCTCTTGCAAACACCTGGCAAATCGTAGTATTTTCATTATTTTCATCAACCGGGATAGCTAAGATTTTCATTTTTTCTTCCTTTTTTAAGTTTTGTAACTGAATACATCGTTTATGGGGACAATCGAAAGAAGAACAGAGTTCATACTCTCCCCCATCAATGACTAAAGGTCTTCCCTCTATTAAAGCAGTAGCAACTTTACTTCTTGCTTGTGCATAGATTTGTTGAACTGTAGTTCTAGCAACTTGCATTAAGAGAGCTGCTTCTTCTTGCATCAGCTTTTCATAGTCAATTAATCGTAAAGCTTCATACTCATCGATTAGCAAATTGACACTTTCTTTGCCTTTTTCGTTCTTTGGGTAGAAGGCGTTAACTTTAGGAAGTATACAAACCTTTCGGCATTTTGTAGGGCGCGCCATTAAAGCCTCCATTATTGACATATGATATTTATAACTTAGTCTTATTACCGGCATATGTCAATAATACAATTAAGAATTTGTATTGTTTTTTTAGAACAGAAGCAATATTATCGCATTATGCTAAGCTTTATCAAAAAAGAAATAACTTTTACAGTTGCGTTAGTTTTAACCATAATTACATCATTTTTAGTTCATCCCTCAATCGAATACCTTACCTGTATCGATTACAGAATGCTTGCCCTCCTCTTCTGTTTGATGGCTATTTCTTCCGGCTTGAAAGAGTCTGGGTTTTTGGAGTATCTAGCCAATCTTATTGTGTCTAAAGTAAATAGTTTTAAATATCTATCACTACTGCTAGTCTATTTAGTTTTCTTTGCATCCATGTTTATCACCAACGATGTTGCCTTACTAGTCTTTGTGCCCTTCACTCTCTTAGTAGTAAGTAATGTAGTAACAGAAGACAAAATAATCTTTTTAATTATCTTAGAAACTGTTTCTGCAAACCTTGGCTCTATGGCAACTCCTATTGGAAACCCACAAAACCTATATCTTTACTCTTACTATAATTTAAGTGCATACGATTTCTTTTCATCCATTGTACCAGTAGCTCTTGTTTCTCTAGTACTACTAACTCTTACAGTCTTTATCTTTTGTAAGGGGACGATTTCAATTGTTGTTGATAAAAGGGAAAGGAGGGTAAACAAAAAGCTTACGTTAAGCTATTTTGCTTTACTCATTCTCTCCCTTTTAACGGTCTTTAAAGTTTTTGATTACCGCCTACTACTTTTAGTTATCGTACTATTTTTATTAATCTTTTCAAGAAAGACCTTCTTAGCAGTTGATTACCTTCTGCTATTAACCTTCG
>CAYYEN010000475.1:0-3137 GCA_964470795.1 uncultured Spirochaetaceae bacterium
TACTACAAGATGAATAAGAGTTTTTGTAGATTATCTTATGGAGCAAATGCCACAAGTTTTTTTGGAAGCAAGTGAAGAATTAGATATAAAATTAGAAAAAAATAAAATAGATGATATGCTGTATTTATTAGTTTCTAAATTAACTAAAATTACATGAGAAATTACTTTTGCCTGTATTCCAGAAGAAGGCACAAGTTATTATTTATGATTATCTAATTTTATTCAAAAAAATATTCCTATTATTTGAAATGAGGTTTATAATGTTATAAAAGTATTAGAAAATAAATATAATTTTATTGATCTATTAAAGAATCTTGATATTTCAAAAAAAATTGCTATATTTATATGAGAAGAAAATATTATTCCAGATCTAGAAAGTTGTACTATGATAGTTAAAAAAATTAAAATATGAGAAAAGGAATGATATTTATGAATATTATGATCTATCAAAACTGATTATGCTTTTAATATTGCAGCATTAAAAAATGTACTTTAATAATTAATTTATATTTAATATGCTTAAAATTTTAGGTTGACAAGAAGTTTCATGAAGTGTACAAATTAGCTGATCAAAAAATGCTAGTTTACCAATTATTGCAGCTAGTTTATTATTTAAAAAAATTACTCTTCATAATGTACCAAGAATTTGAGATGTATTTACTTTTCTTGAATTAATATCAAGTCTTTGAGTTTCTATAGATTTTACATGAAACACATTAATTATTGAAAATAATTGATTAAAATTAGAAAATTTAAAAACAGATTTAATTAAAAAAATCAGAGTTTGAATTTTCCTTTTAGCCCCTTTATTAAAATATTTTTGAAATGTTGAAATCCCTTATCCAGGATGATGTAATATTGGAAAACGCCCTATAGATGAGCATTTGGAGTGACTAACAAGTTTGTGATATAAAAATAAAACTAAACTTGAAAAAGTACATTTATCTTGAAAAATGTCTAGTTGATACAAAGAAATAATTATTGATTGGTTTTCAGTTACAGCTACAGAAACTGTAATTATTGCCAGTGTTTTAAGAAATTGAACTACCAAAATATATCTTTGAGCAATGGAACCTCATGTAATTGATTTAATAAATTTTTTAAATAAAGCATGAGCAAATATAATATTATGACATGATCACACTATTATTATAAAATGAGTTGAATCATTAAAAGATGATATAGAATATACTATTTGTAATGATTATATCGAATCAGGCACTTTTATTATTTTATGAGCTTTAGCTAGTAAAGAATTTATAGATATAAAATGAGCTTGTATAAATAATTTAAAAAGTTTTTTAAATAAGCTTAAAGAAGTTTGAGTTAAATTTAAAGATTTATGAAATGATGTTTTAAGAGTTTATAAATGTGATAATTTAAAGCCTACAAGATTTCAAACAAATATTTATCCATGATTTCCTACAGATTTACAATCTCCTTTTTGTGTATTACTTACTCAAGCTGATGGTATTAGTAGAGCAGAAGAAATTATGTATGAATGAAGATTAAATTTTTTAGTAGAAATAGAAAAAATGAAATGACATCCAGCAATATTAAATCCACACGAAGCTTTAATTTTTTGAAAAACTAAACTAAGTTGAGCTACTGTTTCAAGCTGGGATTTACGAGCATGAGTTGCTATGATTATAGCATGAATAATAGCTAAGTGAGAAACTTATATTACAAATGTTGAATATATTGATAGAGGTTATGAAGATATTATTTGAAAATTTAAAAAATTATGAGTTGTAATTGAAAGAGTTTAGTATATCAATATCCAAATTAAATTAATTGAAGTTCGCACATAGTGCAAACTAATTTATTTTAAAAAATTTAAAATTTTAAATTTAAAAAAATCAAATTTATTTATATATATTAATTTAATAATCAATTTAATTCCAATATTCTTTTTGAAGCTAATAATATATCTTCTTGTGACAATGAATTAAATTCTTCTTTTAAAAAACTAATTAATATATCATATTTTGATAAATTTTCTAAAATTTCATAATAAAATAATAATACAGATCTTTCTGATCTATAATTTTGAAAATTAAAAATATTTTTTATTGCCATATTTTGTTTGTATTCATACATTTCAATTTCTCATCATATTTTATATGCAAAATATCTTGCTAAAAAATATTCATAAAAAGAATTATGAATAAAATTATATTCTTTTTTTTGATTTTTAACCAATAAATTAATATTATCTAAATCCTCCTCTCATAATAAATCATAATTGTCTTTTATTATTTCATATGTTTTTTTACCAAGAAATGTTCAATAAGCAAAAACAGATAATCTTTTTAAATTTTTTTCTAAATAATTTTTATTATAAATTTTTATAAATTTATTTTTTTCATAAATTTCTAAAATAAATTTACTAATATTTTCATATAATTGGGCTTTATTTATAATTTCATTTAAATTCTCAATTCCTAAATTAGAATATTTATTTTTATTATTAGCAATAATACAAACAAAATTTAATAATAAAGGATTTCATGATATATCATTTTCTTGTGATAAATGAGATTTTTCTATAAAATTAAAAATTTCTTTCCTTTTTAATTTATTTTTAATTTTAATTTTAATAAAACTTTTAAAATTAATTTCTTTAAAAATTATTTGATTAAATCAAGAATTAGAATTTTCTTTATATTCAGATAATCTAGATGTAACTAAAACAGAATTATTAATTTGTAATAATTTATTTTTAATTTGTACTTTTAAATTTTCATTTTTAATTTCATCCAAAGAATCTATAAAAATAATAGAATCTTTTTGATCTAATTTTTTTAAATCTTCTTCTTCTAAAAAATGTTTTCATTCAAAAAAATATATGTTTATATCATGTTCTAAAATTATTGTTTTTGCTAAATTTAAAAGCCAAATTGATTTACCAGTTCAAACACTTGATGTTAATATAATTTTTTGTTTATAATTTATTAACAAATCAATAATTTCTGTATTTGAAAATTTTTTATATTCATAATTATTATCTATTTTTTCAATTTTCAAAATTTCTCTTTGTATATATCAATATCATTCTCTTATTTCATTATCTAATGATCTTAATTCCAATTCTTTAATTTTATTAAAAATTGCTTGTTTTATTTTAAGATCAATAT
>CAYYEN010000476.1:0-2520 GCA_964470795.1 uncultured Spirochaetaceae bacterium
TTTCTCTTTCCCACTTTACAACTCTACCACTCTATCCCTTTACAACTAAATTTCTCTTTCCCACTTTACCCCATATTTCCCAGATAGAAACTCAAAAAGTCGTTGCAAAACACGTTGAGAAGGCCTATAATAAAGGATGAAACAGGATTTTAAGCGGGTGAAATCGAGAAATCTGTTGGGTGAGAGAAAAAGTGGGAGTTTGCGGCTTCATTTCGACCCCAGTGTGAAGTTGGAATTTCACGGTGCCAGGATATCCAGCGACGGTGGCTTGTTGCTCATGAGGGAGCTGGATGAAGCTCTGGGCCTGACCAAATTGGCAGAAACATTGCTTCAAGATTCTCGGATTGGTGCCAATATCCGGCATACGATGACCGCATTGCTGCGCCAAGCTGTATTTGGACGTTTGGCTGGGTACGAAGACACCAACGACGCCGAACGATTGCGATTCGATCCGACCATGCGTCAAATCGTGGGTGGCAGGGCCTTAGCCAATCTTGCGGCATCGACCAGCCAGATGAGCCGTTTTGAGACTGAGATTCTATCCCGCGATGCGAATGTTGAGGCATTGGCCGATTTGAATGGGAAATGGATCATGGAAGCCAATCGGCGTTCCAGGGTATCGGATTTGATCCTGGACATGGACAGCTCGGAAAGCCCGACCCATGGCCACCAGGAAGGCTCTGCCTGGAACGGTCATTTCGCATGCACCTGCTATCATCCGTTGTTTTGCTTCAACCAGCATGGGGATCTGGAGCGGGCGATGCTACGCAAGGGCAACGTGCATAGTGCGGCCAACTGGAGGTCGGTGCTGGAGCCGGTAGTTGCCCGTTATCGGGATGCCATGCTGAAGCGATATTTTCGGGGCGATGCGGCTTTTGCCCAACCCGAACTCTATGAGTATCTGGAAACCGAGCAGTTCCACTATGCGATCCGACTGCCCGGCAACGATGTGTTGCAACGGGAGATTGCGCACCTGACCAAGCGGCCCGTGGGCCGACCATCCCACAGGCCCAAGGTTTTCTACCACGGCTTCATGTATCAGGCGAAAAGTTGGAACAGATCCCGGCGTGTCGTAGCCAAAGTCGAATGGCATCATGACGAGCTGTTTCCACGCGTCGGCTTCATTGTGACTGATCTGACCCGCCAGGCCAAGAACGTGGTACGGTTCTACAACAAGCGAGGCACAGCCGAGCAGTGGATCAAGGAAGGCAAGTTGGCGATCACCTGGACCAGGTTGTCGTGTCACGGTTTTCGGGAGAACGAAGTGCGTTTGCAACTCTTTTCCCTGGCGTACAATGCCGGCAATTTTCTTCGTACACTGGCGCTGCCTAGGAAAGTCAGCCAATGGTCGTTGACAACCATCAGGGAGAAGCTCATCAAGATCGGTGCAAAGGTCGTCCGGCACGCAAAGTATGTGACGTTCCAGTTGGCCGAAGTGGCGATTCCACGGAGTCTGTTTGCGATGATCCTGGACAAGATCGCTCAATTGCGGCTGTTGCCTGAAACCGGCTAGGATGAATGATGGGTGGAAAACAAGGGCGCGCAGCTTCTCAGGGAGAGGCTTGTCTTCATGTCGAGAAAATGATGGGTTGCGGGGTTGAAATGCCGGAATCGCAGCTCGTTAAGCTCCAAAAGATCGGTTCGAGACCAGGGTTCTTGAAAAACATCATCAAAAAAGGGAGAATCCAATCAAAAGAGGAGGTGACGGATGGCAACTCTAGAATCATATGGGAAATCCTGGATTAATTGGCAAATTGACAAAGCCACGAGAATTAATTATAATTTTAACGACAGGCGAAGAGAACGGAATGAAAAAAAGGCGATATGAGAGGCCGAGGGCAATGGACCTGTCCGGGGCCACTGCCCAGGGCCAGATCACACCAAACAGTACCTGCGCCAACGGCTCCCATCCTGGCACTGGCAGTTGCATGCTCGGGGTCTGGCCGCTTACCCCATCGGTCTGCAATCCTACTGGTTCCAGTCCAAACACGAGCGGCTGCTCGTTTGGACTGATTGCCACGCCGGTCCGTTGCACGGCCGGCTCCGTACCGTCTCCATCCTGAATCGCGAATTTGCCCCGCTCAGTAAATAAACCGCGCTCACACGAGTTGACCATCGCCGGCATAGGTTTTTCGATCCACTCTAAACTTCGATCCGACCGGCTCGAGGAGGCGCGGTTCAAACCTTTTCATGCGCCGAAAGGCGGATCCATCCAGGTATCGGTCCAGCGGATCGATGCGGACGACCTCACTGCCGCAATGCCCGACCCGGAGATCGATCCTCGGCTGGCGCAAGCGGGCAGGAGAGGGATTTCCAGCAAGCTCCTGAGGTCTGCGACGGTCAGCAGACGACTGGAAGCAGCCAAGGAGCATGTGCGTGACCTATTCATAGAGATGTACCCCTCTAAAATGACCGTCATCGACTTCCATTCGGAACGGGTCGATTCCTACTTCCTTTGCCAGAAAGACCGGGGGCTTCCGCGGCGCTGGATAGGTCCAGCCCTGCTGGCCCCGTTCCTGC
>CAYYEN010000476.1:2530-3129 GCA_964470795.1 uncultured Spirochaetaceae bacterium
CCCTCATTATTCACGCATCGGCCATCGTGCGCAACGACAGGGCGGCGGTTTTCCTGGCGCCGGACGAAGGCGGCAAGACCACCGCGGTCCGCCTGGCGCCATCGGGGACCATCCTGGGCGACGACCAGGTGATCGTGCGGCGCCGGCGCGGCAAATTCCACGCATGGGGCACGCCGTGGGGCCTGCACATGAACGCCGCGGCCCATGCGCCTCTTGCCGGGCTGTTCCTGCTGAAGAAGGCGAAACGCTTTTTCTTGACTCCCCTTCCCGCCCGCAGCCTCGTGCCCTTCATCTGGGGGGAGATCAAGGCCCCGCTGGCCATTCTTCCCAAGCCGCTGAAAAAAAAGGCCTTTAACATCCTGTGCGACATCACCGCGGCGGTTCCGGCCTGGACACTTGCATTTCCCAGGAATCACATCGACTGGCACGAGGTCGACTTGGCTTTGCAGGGGAGAATGAAGAACACACGGCAGAGGGAAGACAGGGGTTGTGGAACTAAGGGGTAGAGAAAGACAGAGAGGTAGAGGGGTAAAGCAAGAAAATCAATAAAATCTCGTTAATCGTGATAACGGACGCGGACGAGTCACAAATCCGTGAAT
>CAYYEN010000477.1:0-3121 GCA_964470795.1 uncultured Spirochaetaceae bacterium
AAAGTCATAATGTAATCCTTAATACATGCGATTTCGGCTGCTTTTTCCAATCTAGCTGTATCTATTTTCTTATTATCTACAGCAATGTTTCGCGCAATACTCTCTGCAAAAATCACGCCATCTTGCATAACTACCCCACATTGCCTACGCCACCATTTTTTATTCAATTGTTTAATATCTGTCCCTCCAATATCAATCTGTCCCTCCAATATGGGATAATATCCCAACAAAAGTTTAATAAGTGTTGTCTTGCCACTTCCAGATGCTCCGACAATAGCCGTTGTTTTCCCATGTGGTATATGTATGGTCACGTCGTCAATTGTTTTACAAAACGCATGAGGATTATATTTAAACGTAATATTTGAAATATGTATTCCATCAGCAGCCTTGTCTATAGAAGTGTTCGTTCCTTCATTACCATTTTCGTCATCCATCTGATGAATTTCATTGATACGCTCCAAACTGATTTTTACATCTTGTAGAGAATAAACGACATTCATTAATTGAGATACAGGAGAATTTAATTGCCCTATAATATATTGTACAGCTAGCATCATACCAATGGTCATGTTCCCAGTAATGACTGCTGTAGCAGCACATACGGTAATGACCATATTTTTTATTTCATTGATAAATATTCCTCCTGCATCTTGAATCTGTTGGAGTTTTAAAGACTTCATCTGTATAGCTAACAAACTCTTTTGCATACTTTTCCACTCTTTCCGTTTACGTAATTCACAGTTCTGCAATTTAATTTCCTGCATTGAAGTAATGAATTCATATGTCTTATTATTATTCATCGCTTGCTGCTCAAAGAATTCATCATCTATTTTTTTTCTATACTTCAGAAAGAGTGTTTTCCATAGACCATAAAATGCAGTTCCAATTAAAAATATACAAAAAACAATTTTGCTATAAAATAATAAAACAACAGAAAAAACTATAAATGAGAACAAAGAAAATGTTATGCTCAGAGTTTGCTGTGTCAGAAATTTATTTACTCTACTATGGTCATTCATCCTCTGCATCAAATCTCCTACAAGTTTAGTATCAAAAAACGACATGGGAAGTTTTATAAGTTTAGTAAAAAAGTCATTAATCAATGAAATATTAATATTCATAGATATGCGAAGTAATAACCACCTTCGTATAAAATCAATAACAGTACGACTCACAGTCAACATCATTTGTGCCAAAAGAATCAACCACACAAACCCAATATCCTTATTTTGTATGCCAACATCAACAATACTTTGGGTAAGAATGGGCAACACAAGTTGTATTATGCTCCCTATAGCCAATCCTAACACTACTAACATCAACTGTTTCCTGTAATTCTTCAAATAGTAAAGATAAAAGCGAAAAGAATGATGCTGTTTTTCATTTCCTGTATCAGCCATTGTATAAGTGTAAAACTTTGGGGTAGTTTTAAAAAATATAGCAACTCCCTTGTTTTCACCTTTTTCACATATTCGTTTCCAGTGCTTAAGAAAATCATCTCTTTTATAGTTTATCCGCCCTTTACTAGGATCTGCCACATAAAATATTTTTCTGTTTTTTGTTTTATAAAGCACCACAAAATGCTTTTGATTCCAATGCAGGATACAAGGCTGCTCAAACTGACATAGTTCATCAACTGTTACTCTTACACAAATGGAATGTAAACCCAACGCCATGGCAGCTTGTTGAATGCCTATTACAGAAACTCCTTCAGTCGTGGAATGACAAAGCTGAGATAGTTTTTCCAAGGAATAAAATCGACCGAAATGTTTGCAAATCATTTGCAATGAAGCAATACCACACTGCATAGAATCATGCTGATAATATATAGAAAAACCTTTGTAAAAGCCCATTTGATATCTTTACATTTTTACAACACCACTATCCGTATCCGAATTAGAGAAGGAATTTTCTTCTGTTCTATGGCGTTTTCCTTTCTGAAGATTCCAAGAAACATTAAGCATAAGCATATTACCAAAGGAAGGTATATTCAAGCATAATGATTTTTTCATATCTTGCGATATCAAATTCTCAGTTTCCTTGATACCATTGTTTTGAAACAAATAGAAAGCCAGCACACCTATCCGAAACTTGCCAATAGTATAATCAACATATATGTTGCTATATGCGCTGGAACTATTGATGGTTTCGCTGAACAAAGATTTGTTTTTAGAGTTCCAAGAAATTCCTGCATTCCATTTCTTCAGATACAAGTCTGCTTTAATCATTCCGCCTATTGTATTCAATATATGCGTATAAGAGTTTCCTCTGGTTTGATAATGATGATATGTCAGATTACCTTGAAAAACAAGTCTATTTTTAATAACGGTATAAGAAAGGGCAATATTATCTGACAAGTCTATATATGCCTTCTGATTGTCGTATGTTCTCACAAATGCCTTTTTGCCGTTTATTTCTTGAACGTTAACTTCGCTCATAATAGGATGAGCACAATAAAGGAAACTCGTTCTGTTCTGCAAATACCATTTACCTAAGGATATACTTTCTGTCAGTCTGTTTGTATAAACAGAATACATCTTCAAATTAGAATTACCTTTTGAATACTCAAAAGCATTAGCTTGTTGTATGACATCACTTAAACTTCCCAACGAGGCAGTTCTTGGTGAAATGGAAAAAAGATATTTCAATTTCAATTTCTTAATAGGAGCCTGCAATTGTATCATAGGACGAACAACCCAGTTATCAATTATTTGATTACCTTGCCTTGTGTTTTGGTAGGAAGCGCCAATACTTGCATAATAGCCAAATCTTCCAACATTACCAGATAGTTGCATATACATGTTTACAAAATTTGTATATAGGTTATTCGTTGTTACATGACCTCCTTCATATTTGTTTTCTGTATCTCCATACATGTATCTTACTCCCGTTGACATGACTATCGATTTCCATTTGTTCGCGTATCTGGATTCCAGTATCAACGATCGTTTCATTCCTTTGGTATTATAACCATAACTTTTTTCTTCATGTACTAAAGCATCATCTGTATATTCCTTCAAGTAATAACCATAATCTGTATCAATTGTGGTAAAGACAGCATTTGATGTTACTGACTGATGTGAACCAATGTATAACTTATAGAACAGATTAACAACAGGAC
>CAYYEN010000478.1:0-3116 GCA_964470795.1 uncultured Spirochaetaceae bacterium
GTATCTCATCTAGTTTCGCTTTCCTCCTAGCGAAAACTATTGTGACAGCTACTGAGGGTACTTTAAAGTTAAGGTATTAGAAATTCTATTGTTTTTAAGTGGTATCGATATTAACGAAGTAGATTTTGCTCAAAGGTGTGTACCCAACTCTCAGGTGATACTAGCAAAGAAGGTTTGTCAGTATCTAACTGAGAACATGGAGCAGCGCTTTACTATTGAAGAGCTTTCTGTTCTATTTAAGGTATCGCAAACACTACTAAAGAGTAGCTTTAAAAGTGTTTATGGAACTTCTGTTTACTCTTTTGTTAGAAAACAAAAGATGTTAGAAGCCTGTTTAATGCTAAAACGTACAGATAAGACAATAATGGAAATTGCAGGAGATTTTGGTTATGATAATGGGAGTAAATTTGCAAAAGCGTTTCGTGAGGTTGTAAAGGTCTCTCCTGCTGAGTATAGAAAGCACGAAAAAGTTGATACCTAATTGGAGCCATAATAATCTTTTTGGAGTGGAGAAATATTCTTTTAGTTAATATTATCACCTTAGATTCTAATAGAGAGTATTTTAATTAGCTATGGTTAGAGTGCTCTAACTGGTAAGGAGGTTATTTATGAAGTTTAAGTTTTTTATCCTCACTGTTGACTCCACGGGGGTTCAAACCTTTATGAATAATCTTCTATTAATCTCCATTTCTTTCCTATTTGAGGTTTTACAATGCTGTAAGACAGGGAGAGCCTATGTCTGCTGATTTGTTAATTAGACATTGCTCTCCCACTCTTGCGGGGATCAAGACTGGAAATCTTTTTTCCCTTATGTATTCTTCAACTTACGAGATGGTTAGTATGGTTAGTAACTGGAATAAAGAATTAAAGGCTAAAGGAATAAGAATACTACCTTTGAAATATTCAAATAAGAGAGCTTTAATCTATGTGTTTAGACCAAAGGAGCTTGAAGCCGATCTGTTATCAGAAGACGCTCAATCTCTTCTAACAAGATTAGGATATCCTTGTGAAAAAGTATCTTTCTGCCTTCATGAATTAATTATAAGGTTAAATAAAGAGGAAGAATTTCCTCATGAGATAGGATTGTTTTTAAGCTATCCTGCAGAAGATGTAAAAGGCTTTATAAACAACAACGCACAATGCGCCAAATGCGTAGGGTGTTGGAAGGTTTATGGGGACGAAGTAAAGGCTAAGAAACAATTTGATAGATATAAAAAATGTACTGAAATTTATTGCAAGCATTGGGCGCAAGGTTGTTGTATAGCCCGCCTAGCTGTTGCAGATAAAGAGAATAATAAAATTAGATAAAGGTAGGATACTTATGAAAAAAGTAGCAATCGTTTACTATAGTGGAACCGGTAACACCGAAGATATGGCTTATGCTATAGAAGATGGTGTTAAAACCTCAGGTGGAAATGCAGTCGTTATGAAGGCATTAGAATTTAATAATTCTGATATTTCTTCTTTTGATAGCATTGCTTTTGGGTGCCCTGCAATGGGTGCAGAAGTTTTAGAAGAGACTGAATTTGCTCCTATGTTTGAAGATTGTAAGAAACAAATTGTGGGTAAGAAGATAGCTCTTTTCGGCTCCTACGGATGGGGGGACGGCGAGTGGATGCAAAACTGGGAAACAGATTGCAAAGACTCTGGTCTTACTCTTGCACATGAGAGTGTAATTTGTATGGAAGCGCCTGATGAAGCCACTTTATCTTTATGTCGAGAAATTGGCGCAACTTTATCTAAAGAAGAATAAAAAAACTATAATTGTTGTAGCGGTTATCTTTGTACTTTTCGCCTTTAGCTCTTGTATGCAAACAAGGAGTTTAACAAATAGTCCCTATCTTATTAGTAACGCTGATAAGCTCGTAAAGGTAGGGGATAATTTGAGTGGTGATTATATTCTTACTTCAAATATTAATCTTGCTGAATATAAGTCTAGGAGCGCTATTGGCGATGTAAAGTACAGTGCTGTTAACGAGAAATAGATTTTTCTACTGCTTTTCAAGGTACCTTTGATGGAAATGGATATACTATTTCCAATATCTATAGTGTAGCAACTGAGGATAGCATTGCTTATGGACCATTTGGCTGCGTTACTGGAACTGTTAAAAACTTAACAGTAGAAAACTGTGTAGTTGAAGGAAACGAAAGCAATTTAGCCGGTGGCGGTGTTGCTGGATATAATCTTGGCGTTGTTGAAAACGTTATCTTAAAAGGTAAAAATACAATTACTGGTATTAACTTTGTTGGTGAAAACCAAGGTCAAGTAAACCATTGTACGGTTGAAAACGCTGATGTAATTGTTATAGGGATAATGATTTTTCAAGTGGTGAACTTATTCAATGTGATAAAACAGAGTGTGGTGGTTTAGTTGTGGGTGGTAGTTTTATGGGTAGTGTAGATTACTGCACAGCTTATGGAACAGTAACTGCTCTTGGAAATGAGAGTGTAGGCCTTGGCGGAATTGCAGGTTGCATTCAAAGCACCCCTTCAATTACTAAAAATACAGTAACTGTTACTATTAATGCAAGAAGTGGTCATGCTATTGGAGGACTATGTGGTTATGTAGGAAAGGAAGATGATGGGGATGGTATTATAGAGGAGTCTTGTGCTATTACAGATTGCAAGGTAACTGCTATTATTAATACAGAAGTTGCTACTCACGTAGGTGGTCTTGTTGGAACCGGACTATATTTTTATGGAATGGAAGATCGCTTTAGCGTAGAAAATTGTAGTGTTGTAGGTGCAATTAATGGTGCCATTACTCCTGGTACTGTTGTAGGGCGCGCAACAAACAGCACTATAATTAGTTGCTCAACTGATGTTAAAATTGATAAAAGTGAAAGTAATCAAACTATTGGTACTACTGACTTCTTATATAGAGGAGGAGATCAATATGAAGAGGGAAGTGAAGGCGCCGCTATTAGATTAGTATCGGCTTTAAACGGAACTTATGAAGAGTTTTTCCCTGTAATTCTTGCTGAAAAATACAATTATTAATGGCTCGAAATAGCAACTTCCTGTGTCGGTGAAGAAAACGTATCCACTACAGTTGATATGCTTAAAACTACGATAAGTGGTACTTTAATCGGAGAGGAAGCGGTTGAGGCTTATTC
>CAYYEN010000479.1:0-3115 GCA_964470795.1 uncultured Spirochaetaceae bacterium
ATTTCTTGAAGAGACATTATCCAAAGGCACTCTTACAGCCAATGGCAATACCTGTCGAAGAAATTGTCCAAGAAATGGGAATGAAATTATTTTATGCTCCATTGGAAGAGGGTATCTTTGGTAAGACATACTTTGGTTCTGAAAAGGTAAAGGTGTACACAAATATTCTTCAGAAGGAAATAGTTGAGATTATTACCGAGCCAGGAACCATGCTTATTAATCCTGATGTTTACTTTATGTATAACATCGGAACCGCCAATAATACAATTATTCATGAGTGTGTTCATTGGGACAGGCATCGTAGACCATTTGAATTACAGAAGTTGCTTACAGGAGAGTGTAATCATATTTCTTGTGAGATTGTGGAGGTGTATGATGGTATTCCACAGGATGCACCTGCATTAAAGTGGATGGAATGGCAGGCTAATCAGCTTGCACCAAGAATACTTATGCCAGCAGAAATGACAAAGAAAGTATATCATGATGCATTAAGAGATATCTACTCGGCAAATCCACGCAGACGCTTTGGGGAGATAATGGAAGAGGCTGTTGGTTATCTGGCTAATTATTTTCAGGTGTCATTAATGGCAGCAAAAATCCGATTGATGGAACTTGGGTATGATGTTGTGCAGGGTGCATTTGTTTATTCAGATGGTAAGTATCTGCCACCATTTTCTTTCAAGAAAGGTACATTGGAAAAGAATCAAACATTCGTTATTGATGAAAAAAATGCAATGTTTGTCTTGTTCATGGATCCTGAACTGAGAGAATTATACTGTGATGGAAAAATCATATATGCCAATAGCATGGTATGTTTGAATACTCCGAAGTATATCGAACTCAACGAAAATGATATGCCTATTCTTACGGAATATGCATTAGACCATGTTGATGAGTGCTGTTTTATTTTCGATAGAAAAATAAGCGCAAGTGATACATACAGTGATACTTTCTATAGAAGGTGTTTCTTATGCAGGGATGTATCATCAGAAACATTTATTGAAGCGAATTATAATCCTAATCATAAAGACAACCAAGGCAAACTCACAAGAAAAGAAGAACTGTCAAAGGTTGTTGAATCTTCAGAAAAGATTGCGGCGATTATGGATGAATTGCCGGGAGGTTTTGGTAAAACACTTAAGTATCATATGGAACGCTTGGATATTAATGAAGAGGAATTAAGTTACAGAAGCCATATTTCAACACAGACCATAAGTAAGTATATTAACAATGGTAGTGCCGAGAAGAAATATCAGAATGTAGTAGCTATTGCAAAGGCACTATGCATGAATCCTGTTTTTATGGAGGATTTGATTGCAAAAGCTGGATTTCAGATGAAATATGACACAGTTGCATTCTTTGTAAAGTTTCTTATATGGAATCATCCCGATGATTCTGTTGATGAATGGCAACAGAAAATTAATGATGCAAAGATACCGTTACAGTTGCCGTCAAAATAAATTAAATAAATTTTGAGAAATTTTTAAAGTGGGACTTTAAGTAAGAGAACCTATTTACAAGGGTTTCTACGATTTTGTGATTACACAAAGTCGTGGGAACCCTTATTTTTATGGCTTTTTTGCTTAAAGTCCGACTTGATGGGCAAATCAAAAATCAGTGCGAAAATAGTAATATAAATAATTTTTATATAGAAAATCTGAAAAACTGCTTACTTATAAAAAATAATATTTTTTTGAAAACAAAACAGAGAATTAGTAATTAGAACATTGGGTTAGAAGAAAAGGTGTGTGAGCAAATTTATACAAACAAAATTTAGCCTAACTAATATTATTCTCCATTTGGAAATGCATTTTTTCTAAAAAAGTTAGAAGGCAAATGGAGAATAAATAAGTGTAAGGAAAAAACCTTATATAAAATTATAATTTTGGATTTTGAGATGAGAACACAAATCTTGTGTTTCTATCTGAACATCCAAAGATGTTCATAAAAAAATATTTTAAGCCAAATGGCGGCCGACATTGGGCGAGGATACATAAAATTTTAGATTTACCGATAAAGGGTATTTCAAAAATTTTATGGTGTCTCGTCTTGTTGTCGTGCCATCAGACGGATTGTCCTCGCCCATTGCGGTTGCAAAGGCGGAAAGAGGACAAATTATGGCAAAGAATGTAAATTTAAGTAATGTAGCAACTGTTAACCCTTCAACTCTTAATTATCCACATCCTTACTTCGTACCAATCGATGATGGTGATGAGGAAACAATAAAGTTTTATAAGAGAAATGATGTGCCAGTAGCACATATTGCACTTCCTGGTCGCATGAAACATTATTATGCTGTATTTAATGCTGATACACAGGAATATGCAGATTTGATGAATCGTACATATAATAATTGGGAAAAAAAGGCTGCACGTGCAAAAGCATCACAGGAAGAGTACGAATCATCTTATGATGTGATGGTCGAAAACGGATATGATGCAAAGGATGATACCAATAATCCGGAAGAAATTATCGCATACAAGACCGTGATTAATGCTCTTACAAATGCGTTGGACGAGCTTACAGACGAAAAACTCCGTGCCTGCAAGATGGTAGCAAACGGAGAGTCACAGCGTGAAGTTGCAGAAGAACTTGGTATCTCAAGAAGAACTCTTAGAGACCGTAAGGATAGTGCAATGAAGGAACTTGGTGACAAATTAAAAGATTATAAGTAGAATAAAGCAAAACCCCGATGGTAGCACGATGCCATCGGGGTTCTTGTCATTAATCTTTCTTATAAAAATTTGTTTCGTATCCATCTGCTCTTAATAGCAATCCGTCAATCCATTCAGGAGTTCTTCCCATCTGCTTGCAGATAGCCGTAAGGTCTGTGTTCATAGGCGTCTCAATGATGAGTTCGTCATGGACATGGCCAACGATAAAGCAATGGGAGAGAGTACGCATGGCATAACACAGAATGTCACGGCTGATTGCCTGCACGATGTTCTCCACGAACTTGGGACCGTAACTTTCGATGCGTTCCCATTTTTTATTTGTACCAACACCTTCGTAAGTTACGGATTCACCACCGAACTTGTTCTCTCCAATCTTAGGTTTGATATAGCAAAGCTTTCTGCCGGATGGTAATGCAATGAATAACATACCGCTTTGGTAA
>CAYYEN010000480.1:0-3114 GCA_964470795.1 uncultured Spirochaetaceae bacterium
TTTAAGTTTCTTAATCGCCCAATCATAATGGGAAGAGGTTGTGCTTACAAAGTATGAGCCTAATACACTTCCCCCTACCCAACTGAATTTATCCTTGGTAAATAATTCGTCGTTTGAAAAACTTTGAGCGAGTTCAAGCACTGCCGCATGAGAAACCTTTAATACTGTTTTAGCCTCTTTTAAGGAGGTTGCTTGATGTTTGTTGAAAAACTCAACATTCATTACACCATAAGTCTTCCAGTTGTAAGGAAGAGGAATAAAAGGTTGAGCTATCCCTGCTTGATTACTCTTTACCCAATTTATTAAAAGCTTGTGCCATTCATAAAGGTGGACAAGTACATCCCTTAGATTCTTATCACGCGACCAATGCGCTTCTGTTTTCTTTAAATCGTGGGAAAAATCAAAGGGAGTTGTAAGCTCTTTTTCTGTTAGACTTGCAATTAGTTCCTGTAATTTGTCAAAATTTTGTGTTGCTGCTTGTAACAGCTCTTCTTTGTTTGTAGGTCGACTCATTTATTTTCTCCTTTTACTGAGTATCTTAAGATAGTCTTTAAATTATCAACAGAGGTTCTGTTCTTGTTATTTAAATAGATTTCCCTATGCACATTATTAACACGTTTTAAGTGGTTTAGAAGAAGGTAATCATCCATCACTTTAAAAGAACGTGCCTCATTATCAAAACTTCCAAAGTGAAGTAGTTGAACAGCTTTTCCATCACTAATTTGCTCTAACTTAATATCATAGTTTGAGACAATCTTCTTTTTCAATTTTACTTCTTCAAAAAGCTCTTGGGTGATAAATCGGGTTGTCGAATCTGGAGTGTGTATTTAAGTTTGCGCTTATCGAGGTATGGAGAATCGGAACCTTCCCATACTCCTTCAAGAGGATATACCCTATATTCGTGATTAAGGGCTTTATAGTGCATCTTAATGCCGTAAGAGATGGTAAATAAGAGCGATACTCTTACTGAAAAATCTTCCTCATTTGGATCTCCTTCCCCTTTAATTGTTATAAAGGTTTGACTCTTTACATCAATTATAGTTGGCGTTAGTTTGACACAATACAAATCTTTTTCCAATTTTTTGTAATCATAAATCATAATTGTCTCCATTTATATTGTCATCATAAAAAAGAAAACTAGACAACATTTGTCATGTTTTATAAAGATTTAGCATTTTTTCCAATTTTTCTTTAAATTCTATTCTAACACTTAAAGGCGCTAGAACTTCAACCGATTCTGCAAAAGTAAAAAGGTAGTAATAGAGGTTGTAATCATTTTCAATAGTTAGCTTGCACAACAGATTACCCTCAGCATCTTGAGTTATAGGAGTAGTAATTTCATCATAAACTCGAAAAGCAACTGTTTTGTCAAACTTAAGGTCTAGAGTGATAAGATTGTCACTTTTATATTCTGTTTTAAGAACTACGTCCTCAAAGATATCGTTGTAACAATCTTCTGTAAGCACAAGGTTTTTGATACGATTTAGCTTGAAATAACGAAAATCTTCACGTTTTAGGCAGTATGCATAAAGGTACCAACCTTGTCCTTTAAATAGTAGTCTAATGGGTTTTACACATCGCTTAGTTTCTTCCTCTTTGCTACTAAAATAATCAAAGGTTATTATTCTCTTATTCAAAATTGCTTCTTTTAACTCTTCAAATACATTATTAGAATTCTGCCAGGAAGAGAAATCAACTTCGATCCAGTTCGTGTTCTTAATCTTGAAGAGTCCAGATAGCTTTGTAAGCAGTTCGCTCTCATACAGCTTATTGGTATTTTCTAAGCCTTGAAGAGAGGCTAAAATTTGCTCTTTCTCCTCGTTGGTTAAAAGTGATTTATCTAGGACAAAATCTGGTAAGATTTCAATTCCACCGCCCTTTCCCTGAGTCGTATAAAGAGGTATTCCCACGTCACATAAAGTATCAACATCGCGATATATAGTTCTTAGTGATACTTCAAATTTGTCAGCTAACTCTTTAGCGGTAACCTTCTCTTTTTCAAGAATATAATAAAGCATTTTGAACAGTCGATTATCTTTCATAGCTGTTATTATAACACAATAAACTGACAAGAGATGTCAAGTTTTAGAGAATATTATTAAATTTTATTATCATACCTAATATGGAATATTATTAGTTTATCTTTTAGCATTTACAGCAATAAAGACTCTTGTTCCATCTTAACCTTTAAAGTAAGCATGGTATTAATTAAGTCATAAAAGACTTCACATTCTTTAAGAGCTAAGAGTTGTTCTAGCATTAAAAGGTAAGAATTATCAGTTATGGAAATAAGTAACGCTTTGTTTAAAAGGAGGGTTTGCTTATCCATTTTATAGGGCTTAAGAGTTGGAATTATTTCTTTTTTAAGGCGGGTGAATAAGCGAAAACCGCCTAAATCGATATCACTCCAGTGATAGAACTCAAGCTTTGTTAATCCTTTGTAAAGCTGAGTAAAGAAGAGTTTTTTCATAGGTGAGAAGAAGCCTCCGTGGTACACTACTAACTCATCCTCCCTTTTAGTTTTTATATAGGCGATGTAGTTTGCTTTGTTTTCAATAAAAAGCACTCGGCGACAAGAAGAGGTACAGCAAGTAAGCTCTTTTGCATCCTCTCCATTTAGATACGCGCCAGATAATAGAGAGGAGTAGTCGATAACACATCCTCTTATTGTTAGCTTTATTAGTCCACAAAACTCAAAGATTTCAGGATAGCGAACAATACCATACTCTGTTAAAAGTTGTTCCTCACTTAACCCCTCCTCATAGTTTTCTTTAAATATTGCTTTTAAAATAGAAACAACTTTCGCTTTCACTACCCTTTCAAAGCGCTTACTATCATGGTACAAGCTTGTGCTTAAAACACGCTCTAATGTTTCATCACGATTTTGGTCCATAAAGACTAGTGCTTTAAAAATATCCTCATTTAATTGAGCCTCGAGAGTAAAGAAACGGGTAATTTTAAGTTTAGTTTTAATGTCTATTACTTGTTTATTTATAAAAGAGGAAAGTTCTTCTTTTTCGAAATGATACGAAGTAAGCAAAGTAATTAAGGTATTTATCTTTTCTAAAAGAGGAATACGCTTTGCTTTATTGTAAGCTTTAAGTAAAGAGTCAT
>CAYYEN010000481.1:0-3113 GCA_964470795.1 uncultured Spirochaetaceae bacterium
AATATACATATAAATATCTGAATGACAAAACTTTAATTTATAGAAGTCCCCTAAAGTCCATTCGCCATCCTTAAAATGAGCATCTTCATTTATTGCTCGATTTCTGTCGTCCAGATAGACAACTTCTATTACAACATCTATTTTGTTTGGTTCTTTCTCGTAAATTTTACAAACGACTGCATCTCTCGAACCAATTCTAATCCAGTCTTTGGGTTTCACGTTTTCAGGTGTCATTTATATTGTCTTTATTAATTTCAATAAACTAAACTGTTTGCTTTTACGAGAAATAATCTGCAAGTAAGCAGGTAGAGTTTGTATTTGCATCGGAAACATACAAAAGAATAAAACAACCTTGTTGCTATTATCAATTTGTAAATCGCAAATGTATATACTAAATTTTAAAAACAAGGAATTTGAAGGAGAAATTGCAAAAAAAAACAATAAACGAAGAATGGAGAAAATGGTTCAGTTATATGCGAATATCTAAAATCATTGTTGATTGGATATTCGACAACATTCATGTTTAATGAGTCTTTAAGTTGTGAGAGTGTCAAGGTATTAAGCACAGTCAGTCACCGATTAACATTCCAGTATTACGCGTTTCTCGTTTTAATGCAGCGAAACGAAATACGTGTCCAGATGAAAATGCAAACCCTTCAAGTTGTCTTCCCCAACGGATAGGCATCCCTTTGAAAAAACATCAAGACGTTTGCTACGTTTCATGAACGTGAAACGGAACAAACGTCTTGATGTTTATATGCGATCAAAAGGACGAAATGATCAACTAATAGGCAATCTTTTGCAATGACTTACGGTTGTAATAGACAAGAATTCCTCAAGGATTTTTTTTTTTTATTATTTTCATTCTGTGAAAGTGGAGATCCCCTATTTTCAATGCACCAAGTGCACCAAGACATGCCATACAGTATGCTCTAAGGCATTTCGGCCTTTCAACTTTTTACTTGCTCGGTTGATAATTGCTTACATAAATATTTGCTCGGAGGGCATTTTGTATACAATTCCGCAATACATCATCACTTTTCAGAAATAACCAATTGGATTTTTGCGAATCTATCAGGGAAGAAAGTCTTCTTCCTACCGATACATAATTAGCCCAAGCTTGAAGATAAATTGAATCGACAAGGATGCCTTTCTTGTCTTGTGCCGCAATATAGTTATCTTGTGCCGCAATATAGCTGTCTTGTGCCGCAATATAGCTGTCTTGCGGCACAAGATAACTTTTGCATTGGGAAGCGATGACTTTATCAACCTGATAAAGAAGACTTTTCTTCCTGTCAGAGGGCAAAAGATATCAAGCAAGAAATGGCTGACATTCAGCCTATCCAACTTATTTTAGCTGATCCAATTTGCGAAGTAAAACAGTTTTGTCTGTAGGGAATTCGGTCGGAAGTTTTTGTGTTACCTTTCCTGTGGCAGCCCATTCAACACCACGTGAGAAAGTTACCTGAAAACCAACATCCTCAACCGAGTCGGCATAATCCGCGCCGGTGTGTCCCATGACAGTCTGAAATACGCGACCTTTGCCGTAGGTAACCGTAAAGAAAACAGGTTCTTCCTTGCCTGTACCACCTGTTTCTTTCGATGAAAAAGCAGTAGCCAACACATGGATATTTTGAGCCGGGCCCCGAAGATTTCCGTATAACTCGTCGTTTTGGTGTAGCCATTTTGTAGGCAAGCCTTTCGTTATCGGATGTTCAGTATCGCGAATGTTCACCACGTAAGGAACGCGTTGACCATGTGCACCGCCGGATCCGGGTGAATGATCGGTTACATATTTCCCGTCTTTCCAATAATAATAGGGTCCATCTTTCTCATTACGGTTCCCCCAACCACCCAGAGCTGTGATTTGGTTGTATTCTTTCCAGTTGGGAAATGCGTTATTCGCTTCGTGTATAACGACTACTCCGCCACCCTTTTGTACAAAATCCACAAAGGCAGTCTTCGCTTTTTCGTTCCATTCAGGCATGTTCATATCCAGAACCACCACCTGATACTTCGAAAATTCAGGAACAAATTCGTCGAACGCCTTACCGGGAGCAGGAATCAGCACCACGTCGGTCGTAAAAACTTTCTGATGATCCAGGGTAGCTTTCAAATACGGAGACGTGACTTCCCATTTGTGGGAATTGTCTGTTCGCCCGGTCAGTAACATCACTTTGATCGGTTTGGCCTGAAGTCCCAGATTCAGGGACAAAAGTGCCACAAGCAGTACTTTTAATTTCATGGTTGGTTGTTCTTCTATTTATTTCTAATGGTCTGTTTATTCAGTAATATGCTCTTTGTATTTGGCAAATGTAGAAACTAAATTTCAAAAACATGGAATTTGAGGGCGAAAACAACCAAACAAAAAACAGATGGGTAAGAAAGTAGAAAGAGAATAAGAGGGAAAACCCTCCTTTAAATTATAAAGTAATGGTATTGTTGAGGTTATTCAGTACTCTTTTATTACATTTGTTATCAAATAGTAAAACTCCGACAAATGAGTATGTTTCAGAAAGGTTCCTTCCGTGAACTTTTTGTCAAGGTTTTGGGTAATACCCTTCATTTAGATCCTAATATAATTGTGTAGATATGAACTTACAGGAATCGCAAACAGTAGAATTCAAAGAGTCTTGGCGAGATGAATATCTCAAGACAGTGTGTGCATTTGCAAATACTGATGGTGGAGTATTCTATATCGGCATCAACGACAAAGGAGAAGTCGTAGGGGTAGATAATGCAAAGAAGCTCATGGAAGATTTGCCCAATAAGGTCATGAATGCTTTTGTTGTAACCGTTGACATACAAGCGGAAGAACAGAATGGTAAGCAATATATTCAAATGACGGTATCAAAAAGCAACTCAGCTCTTTCATATCATGGGCGATTTTACACACGAAGTGGTAGCACTACTCAAGAGTTGAAAGGAGGTACTTTACAAAGACTTCTTCTCAAAGCCAATAACCGGTCATGGGATGAGGTTCCTGTTTCTGATGCTAATTTTGATGATATTGATCCGGAAGTAGTTCGCATGTTTGTAAAACAAGCTACTGAATACAATAGATTACCTTCTGACATTGGCAGCGAAAACATCAAACAGCTTTTCCATAATCT
>CAYYEN010000482.1:0-3107 GCA_964470795.1 uncultured Spirochaetaceae bacterium
GTAACTAGTAAAGCTTATGAACTTTTACACTTGGTAGAAAATAAAGGAAATAACAATGCAAACGAAGGATTTTTATTTTGATTTACCCCCTCAACTAATTGCTCAAGAACCAGTTGAGCACAGAGGAGATGAAAAACTTTTATTATTAAATAGATTTAGTGGTGAGTATGAGGATAAATTGATTTCAGATTTCCCCTCCTTACTTCCTAAAAACTCAATATTAGTTGTCAACAACTCTAAAGTAAGAAAAGCTAGAGTTTTTGGAGAGACCGAACATGGTGGACTTGTTGAATTTCTCTTTCTTGAAGAGAATGCTGACAATACTTGGAATTGTATGGTTACCAAAGCTAAGAAACAAACTGTTGGAAGAATATATCAGTTTAAAGATGTAGAGGGTAACGTAATTGAAGAAGGCACTTTGATTAAAACAAATGAAGATGGTACTAAATGTATATCTTTTAATAAAGTTATAGATGAAAGTTTCTTTTCAAAAATCGGTCACGTTCCTCTTCCTCCTTACATTAAAAGAGAAGATAAATTTTCTGATGAATCAAGATATCAAACTGTCTATGCTAAAAAAGAAGGCTCTGTTGCAGCACCAACTGCTGGCCTCCATTTTACTCCTGCCATTTTAGAGGCAATAAAGCAACGTAATATAGAAATTGTTGAGGTGACTCTTCATGTAGGTGCGGGTACTTTCTTACCAGTAAGAAGTGAAAACCTTGAAGACCATCATATGCATTTTGAACGATATGAAGTTTCTAAAGAAGTTGCAGATAAGCTTAATTTAGCTAAAAAAGAGCACAAACAAATAGTAGCGGTTGGAACTACTAGCGTACGAACTCTTGAAAGTGCGACGAATGCAGAAGGCGTTTTGCAAGCAGGAATTGGTAGAACTGGTATTTTTATCTATCCTGTTTATAATTTAATTTTTTTAGATTAATTTTAAAATAACTTTCATACACCATAATCGACTCTATTGATGTTAGTCTCTGCGTTTTCAACTAAAGAAAACATAATGAAGGCTTATCATCATGCAATAGAAGAAAAATATCATTTCTTTAGTTATGGCGATGCCATGTTTATAAGGAAATCAGAAGGCTAAGAACTTTAGAATTTCTTCAAATATAGCTTCAGCTGTAAGTGAGCCATCAATTTTTAAAAATTTAACTGCTTTAGGTAAAGTAGAAAAGATTTTTTCATAGTTGATGGCAACTTTTTTTAAGAACTCCGCTTTTTCAAACAGCTCTTTAGCCTCTCCTCGTTTTTCAATACGAGCCATACATTCTTGTGCTGGAGTTTCAATGTAAATCACATATTCAGGATGTGGAAAATGATTAATTTCAGCAATTTTCTCCCAAGCTAAGTTAACACCTTGGTAGGCAAAAGAGGAATAAAAATAACGATCTTGAATTACATATTTACCTTCCTCAATTTGAGTGAGTAAGCCATAAGTTTTGTTGTACAGGTGGTCCTCTCTATCTGCTGAATAGAGAAGTGCTAAGGCGGAAGGAGTAGTGGTGTACTTCTTTTGAAGGATATCTCTAATAAGGCGACCTATCATATTGCTAGTAGGTTCACAAGTTTCAAAAAGGGGGAAGTTCTTCTCTTTTAAATAAGCGACAAGTTTATTACGTTGGGTAGTGGTGCCGGCACCATCTAAGCCTTCAAATACAATTGTTCTTGGTAAGATATTAAGTTCTTTCATAGTTTATCCTTTTTGAAAAAAGTCACAAAAAATGTCTAAAAGAGAGGTATTAAGCGCATCCTTTTCTTTTTTGAGAGAGATTGTTGACTTTACTTCTTCCTTTTTGTAGTTAATTAGTATTATTATACACTAAGGAGCCAAAAAGTGAAATATCATGCTACAATTTCAACCATTGTAATTTCGATAATTGTTGTTTTAATTTTCTTTTTTGTTGCTTCTTTTACCGTATTTTCTTTACAAATTTTATCCCCTGGTTACATGATTAGTGATTATTTACTTAAGAAAATACCATCTCTTGAGCCTTATACAATTAAATATGATTCTCTCGATTCCTCTTTTAAAGATGGAATTAACATAAACAATGTGGAAATTAAATATAAAGATATAAGCCTTGTTCAAACTGATAAAATAAAGATATCGACCTCTATTTATTCACTCTTAAAAGGTTATTTTTCTAAACAAGTTACCTTAGATATCGCCTTTATTAATCTAAATATTAACCTTCCTTTTGATTACAAAGAGTTAGTACTTCCCTCCCTTTCTTCAGGTAATGCTGAAGGGGAAGAAAAAGAACCTATTAAATTTGATTTTTCTTTTAAGAGTGATACTGCAAATGTTACCTATATGGATTTGATTTCTTTAAATTCACTTTCTTTTTTTATCGATCTTGATCCAGATTTTTCCCTAAAAAATGTTAAACTCCAATTAGATTCCTTTAATGGAAAATATGATGATTATAATCTTGCTTTAACAGATTTTAGATTTCAATTAGAACAAAAAGAAAAGATAAATGTAGATTTATCAGTTGAAAAGATAGAGCTTAGCGAGCGCCTTGCCTTAGAAGTAGAAGCTCTACGATTAAACAGCAGCTTAACTAGCTTAAAAGAGATAGATTTCTTTCAACTTCCAATCGACTTATCACTTACTAAATTAAACTATACTTCAGAGAACCTAAAGGTAAGTAGCTCGGGGGTAAATCTTTCTTACAAGAATAAACTTATTTATGCGCTCTTTAATTCCTTAAATACTAGCTATGGTGATTTTAAAGTTAATTTAAAAGCAATTCCTCTTTATCTTACCTTGTCTGAAAATTCTCTAATGCTCGATTTAGCATCGACTAACAACTTTGAGTTCTTCTACAAAGATAAATTACTTGCAAACCTTAACAGTTTAAATTTTGAAGTCTCTAAAGAGGATAAGGATATTAATTTAAAAGTTAATCAATTTATCCTTAAGAGTTCTAATTTATCAAAAGAAATAAACCTACTTGAGATTGAGACATTTAATTTAAATAATACCAATTTATTACTTAAATATACGCAAGATAAACAGTTGTTATTACAAGGCAATGTCGATACTGAGTTAACTTCTACATTCAAAGCCTTTAAAAATGTCAACA
>CAYYEN010000483.1:0-3106 GCA_964470795.1 uncultured Spirochaetaceae bacterium
TATGGGATACCATTATCTGAAATAAAGGTTTTCTTACTAAATCCATCTTCAAAAATCACCCATTTATTGTTAAAGGTACGATCTTTATAGCAGTCAGCAATTAAAGCGGCAGTAAAAGCAGTATTTTTTACATCATCGATAAATTCGATAGCAACAACACTAGTAAAGGTACCCTTCTTACCCCGTCTACTCTCATCATTTTCATCTCCTAAATCACCATAAAAGTAGCTTTCAAGGCTTCTATCAGATTTCTGGTTGGCCGCCTTATTAAAAGAGGAGCCTCTAGTATCTGCTAAAACTACTAATTGAAGCGCATCGATGATAGTGGACTTTCCTGAGCCATTTTTACCGGTTAGGAAGTTTAAGGTCTCAAAACTGATAAGTTCATTCGAAAAGTTTAACCAATTTATTAATAGTAGTTTACTCAGTCTCTTCATCTGTATCCTCACTCTCTAGCTTTACTTCATCCTCATTCTTCTCTTGAATTAAGTTAGATAAAGTATCTAGCCGTTCTTGAGACACGATAAAAAGAATTGTGGGGTGTATTAATATTTCAAGCGAAGGGTCAGTAAAACTCCCCTCTCTTTTTGATATTATTCTAAATTGTGCAATCTTTTTTAAGCTATCAGAGAGGGCTACTAAAGAAGGTTTCTTCTTCATCCCCACTACTAGCATCAAACGTTGGACTATTTCAGCAACTCTTATCTTAACATCCTTAGAAAAAGAGAGCTTTGAGCTTTCTTCATCATAAATGCAGCGCATCATCAAGAGTAACTGGGTAGTTAGCATATTAAAGCGTATTCGGTTTATTGTCGCGCTCTCTTTTATAAAGATTAAAGAAAATTCTTCACTTTTATCTAAATCAATACCCATATAGGAAAAGTAGTCGCTCAATAGAGAAAAGTTACGAAAGGCAAAAGAATGCTCAGGATTACCTTTAGTTTGTAAGTTATCTAAATCATAGCGATTTGGCAAAATAAAAGTGTGGTGTAATAAGGAATTGACCGTCTTTTTAAAAAGTTCTTTATCTTCTGCTTGCAATTCATCAAATTCAGTTTCAAAGCCCATTAGATTATCTCCTTTATCGCAAAGTTCACTCTTGGCAGTGTATAGCTTTGAACAGACACTTCGCTATCATCTTTATCAAAGCTAACCGTATAGGGGCAATTTTCTTCATTATTTCTAAGGGAAGCAAAGAGGAACATGATAAAGTCCTCATTATCCTTTAAGAGAAAATCTTCACTTGTAATAGCGTCTCTTCCGTTCAGCTGCGAAAGCACAAACGCATCTATCTTATCTGAAGTGTACTGCTTATCTATCTCATCTAGGAAGGAGGAGATTATCTCCTCGTTATCTGAGTACTCCTTAAGCACTTCCACTTCATCTTCTTTGTTGTTATCACGCTCCACTCTTGAGTATAAGCTGAGACTAGAGGCAAAAGGAAACTCACTAATATTAAAGGTAGTTTTTAAAAGCTCTCCCATCTTAGAGTGTGGCGTTGCAGCACCTAGTAGCTTGTTGATAAGAGTTCCAGTATCTTTACCAGTTCCCATCTTATAACGCAGTGACTCGATAGATAAATGCATATATTGTCTATGTCGGTCATCAATTTTTAATATGGTGCGTTCAACAGACTCATAAGTATCTTTAATGGTGATAATCTTATTTAAAACATCATCTTTAGCCACTTCTAAAGAGAGGGTACTATCTTCTCTGATTGCAGAGTCTACTAAAGTTTTTAAAATCTCTTCACTCTCTTCCCATTGCTCTAAGATAGAGAGTATTTGAAACTTATACCGTTGTACTGAGTCAGTTGTCTTAATTGGGTCGAGTAACGCTTTAGTAATCTTAACACTGTAGTTATCAAAGTGCTCCTCTAAGAGTGCATTAACACTTAAATTGGTAGCTCTAAGAATATAGTAGCGAATGTTCTGATATAGCAGTTTGAGTGCTTCTTGATAATCTATTGTGTTTAAATAAGCCATTTGTAAGGCGCTATAATAATCTTGTCCACTGTCTTGTGCAGTCTTTAAGCTCGCATAGGAGGCAAAGATATAACCCTTATACTTATACTCACTCTTTTTCTCTTCAGTTAAAGCATAGAGGGTATTTATGAAAGAAAGGGAGTAATCGGGGATGGTGACATTTTCTTCCATTGAGGAAGAATCTGAATACTCAAAATCTATCCAACCGCACTTTTTAAGTCGCATTATTATGGTAGAAACCTTTCCACTAATACCAACGCTGGTAAAGCCCTGCTCTTCATCCTCTTCACTAAATTCTGCATTCATTAACATCTTATATAAATGGTCAGATAAGGCATTAGCAAGATAAGACCTTGAAATGGTCAACTCATTATCTTTAAAGGCGGAACGCAATACAAATAGCGCCTCAACATAGATTACTTTGTTGCTAGAGGCTAAAATTGAAAAGAATCTTTCTGGTAATAAGTCGAAAACTTGCATTCATTCATTATATAAAATAATTTAGCTATAATTCAAGGCTTGAATATCAAGTTTATTGTAGTGCAAGATTTTTCCACTTTTTTAATTATAAAGGTATACTAGATTTACCAATGGTTTTATAATTAAGTTACTTAAAGAATTATATACAAGCCTAACTCTTAGTACTTTCTTTTTGTTCTCAAAATTGATGGAGTGTTGTTAATTTATGGAAGTTGTTTTATATA
Source organism: uncultured Spirochaetaceae bacterium (assembly GCA_964470795.1). GTDB lineage: Bacteria > Spirochaetota > Spirochaetia > Sphaerochaetales > Sphaerochaetaceae > Bullifex. The sequence continues at coordinate 2,690 of CAYYEN010000483.1, forward strand.
GCGAGATTAGTATATTTTGTATTTTTCTTTTAACCCCGCTTTTATTCACTGTAAAAAAAGAGAATATGAGCTATACACTTAAGCATCTTTTTGCCATTTCTCTTTCCTTCATTATCCTCTTCATCTTCACCGACCTACTTTGGTACTATTCAGTTAATAAGGTGATAAACTTTCCGCGTTTCATTAAGTATATAATTGATATTTTAAATTTCACATCTAGTGGACTTGCAGCTTATGCCTGGTTTTTATACTCAGAAAAGATACAAAACCCTAGTAGAATAAAACAGAAAAAATTCTTACTCCTTTCAAGTCTGCCAATTCTTCTTTTAATAATAGTAACCCTAATTCCGTCCCTAATGTTTATAATTACAAAAGAAGGTATTTACGAGCGTGGCCCTTTCTTTATCCTTGAGTTTG
>CAYYEN010000484.1:0-3105 GCA_964470795.1 uncultured Spirochaetaceae bacterium
ATACTCCGGTCACGCCGCTGATGGACACCTTGCCCGCGGGGCTCATCTCCACCTTCCCCAGTCCTGCGGTGCCCTGGGCCGTTACGGCGCCTGCGGTATCAATGGCTATCATGGCCTGGTTGATCTTGTTCTGGATGGTAAGCGCGCCGGTGGGATCGATGGATATTTCCAGCTGTGCCGCAGGACCGAGATTATAGGTAAACGTGAACGGTGTGCCGCCGCCCATCTTCACCTTAACGTTCTGAGGCAGTCCCGTTTCGATGAGATCCGGCATTACCCCGCCTACCGGGCTTGGCGTTACGTCCCAGATATACTTGATACTGGGCCCGGATGGCGTGCCCTCTATTACGCTGTATACGCGGGGGCCGATGTCTTTGTTGCTGGTCTTGTAGTTAGTGACGAACGTGTTAAAGCCGAGAGTCTTGTCCTGGGTCCAGGCGATGTTCCCGCCCGCATTGGCGCCCAGCATATCAATCACCAGCTTCTCCAGCCCGATCTTGAGCTCGTTGTCCTTGCTATAGGATACTATGGGGGTTATAACGATTTCTCCGTCATCCTTGCGGAACATATTAACCAGCTCGACCCCGCCGTCATCGCCTGTGCGCACGCCACGGGTAGAGCCGCAGGTCAGGAACATGTCCCCGTCAGCTATGGTTTTCTTGAAGTGCTTATGCTTATCTGCGGGGTCGAAATATCCGAGCAGGATATTCATGCTCTCGGTATTGAGGATCAGCGCCGGGCTGTTATAGCGGATAGGCAGGGCCATGCCTTCACCGATTTTGAGCACCACTACATGCCGCAAATAGGTTTCCTGCCTCCAGGCCGTGGCCGGGGCGATGGCGGTAAGAGTGGGGTTGGCATCGGTAGGCTCCTGAAGAAATGCCTCAAATAGTCTCATCTGCGCTCCGAGCCGTCCAGCTCCTCATCGCCTACCCCGTATTTGTACATGACATCCTTTTCCTGCTGGATCGCCTCGGCCTCCGCTATTTTATTGAGCACTTGCTTAGGCTTAAGCGGCTTACGGGTCTTATGGGTCTTTCGATCTTTCTTGTCAGTTGTCATTATTCCTCCCGGGTCTGTCCCGGTACAGCTCACGGTACCACGCTATCCCCTTGCCGTAGCGGCGCACGGTCTCCGGGCACACTACGATGCCCTTCTCCTTGTCCAGCTTAATGACCGGGGTATTCTCCTTGCCGACGATCATTGGCGTTACGGACAGCAGCAGCTGATATATGTAGGACTCTATATCGTCGTGATTGCTGTAAGTTAGCCAATGCGAGTTAAGGTAGATGATCAGGTCGTAGCCCGCCTTCTTTTCCACCTCGGTCGCAATCTGGATCCGGCCCGGCACTTCCGTGGGGTTGTTGTTCCGATAGATAAAGATGCCGATGCTGATGAAGTTATCGTGCAGCTCGGCAAAGTCCCTGTCTCGCAGCAGCTCTTTGACTATTTGGTCCAGTTCGTCGCTGCTGTCGATGTTAAGCTCCGTGAACATTATTTGTAGATGATCACTTCGTAGTTGATGGTCCCGGCATTGCCCACCAGGATGCTCTGCCCCACGAAGTCTTCCTCGGCAGCCTCCAGTAGCGTTGGGATGATCACGTCCATGGTGTCGGGGCCGGTAATGTCGGCAGCGTAGCCTTCCATGTCGATCAGCCCGCCGGTCATAAATACTGCCCGGGGAAACTCCAGGTCATCAGAGCCTACATTATAGGTAGGCGCGGCAAAGCCGAAATAGCTGAGGTCCTCGGTGGACGTGGCGGAGATATTGAGATTTACCGCGCCCACGGTGTCCATGATGATCTGATAGCGCTGTGCGTTGGTGTTATAAGAGGCGGTGGCAAAGCCGGTGCCGAAGAAGTAATCGATCTTACGCTGGATCTCTTCGGCTACCCTGGCGTTATACTCGTCAGAGGTCATCTCCGCCAGGACATCGCCTTCTTTTAGCACCTGGTCGATGATGATCTGAGCCAGGCGGCTGCCGGCGCTTAGCACGAATGAGCGGCCTATCACGCTGAGCTTGCCGGTGACAGGCGTGCCATAGATGCTGCTGTAGAGATAGTTCTTATCTTCGAGGGTAAGCGTCCACTTGGTGGGGTCCACGCCATCCTGGACCGCGGCGAGCACCTTGGCGCTGTCTATGACGTTATAGAGCGGGGTGATCACGATGGTCCCCTCTGTGTTTTTAGGTGTTGGTCCATTACAGATCAAGGCCTTGCCGACGAGCAGACTGTTGTCATTAAATACGTATTGCGAAACCCCGTCGCCCTTGACGGCTATCCCGCCTAAGTAATCGAAGGACACCGGTGTGATGGTGATGGGGGCATACACACCCTGGGCATTGGGTTCTGCCTTAAGCGCATATGTCTCCATGGCTTCTATTTCTTCGCCGATCAGGCCGGCGATGCGTTTGGTGACGGACTGTCCCTCAGTCACCTTGAGTTCACTGAGTACGATGTTCATATTTACCTGCCTTTTAGGTTAAAAGGGTTTGCCTTGTGGTTTTTGTCAAGATATTTAATGAGGCGTAAGCCAATGCGCCGGAGTCGGGATACCCTGCAGCTTGTAAGTCAGGTTTTCTCCGGTTCTGGTATTGATAAGCTCAGCGGTCGGATGCCGGTCCTTGAGCATGGCTTGCCAGCAACTGCGCCACATGGCCCCGGAAGCGTAGCCGGCTATCGCTCCGTCCAGGGTGGCATAGCGCCTGGTCAGCCTCATCCCATCACGCAAAAATGCCAGCTGGCTCGGTACCGGCGGCATAATCACGATCAACTGATAGGGCTTGGGCGTTCTCTTACCCCGGTGCCTCGGCGCATCATCCGTTGCTGTCTCGAGTAAATCATGCTTAGTCTTTGGTATGGCCATTCACATCTCCTCGCTGGTATTTGTTGCGTTTCCACCAATAGATGTCCCCCACGCTATCCGTCATCTTACCGAATATGCATCGATAGGCGTTACCGCTGTCTATGGCGGTCTTTCGCACGATCTTGTTAAAGTATCGCTTTAACCATCTCTTGTTCCGTCGCCATCTGCTCATTTCCACCTCCACACTATAAAATATACTTTCGCGGGCGGCTGGCATCTGTCAAGCAAAATCTGCCAATA
>CAYYEN010000485.1:0-3105 GCA_964470795.1 uncultured Spirochaetaceae bacterium
CGGCGCTTCGACGGCCTGGTCGGCCATGGCGCGGATGTCGGCGGCCCTGGCTTTCATGCTTTCCGTCCTTCCGGTCTTCCGTCATTCAGCCCTTCCGGCCCGACCTGGACCGATGTCAGGAAGGCTTCGATCCGGTCAGGATCAAAGCGGATCGACCGCCCGATCCTCACGGCTGGCACCTTGCCTTCCGCGACCAGGCGATAGATGGTCAGCGGCTTCACGGACAGCCTTTCGGCCAGCGTCCGCACGGTGTAGAAGTGATCCGTCTTCATGCGTTCCCCCTTTACATGGCCAGGATAGCGGCTTCGATGTCGGAATCCTTGAAACTCAAATCGGACGCCGTGGAATTGATGTTCTTGTGGCCCAGCGCCTTCGCCGTCCTGAAGATGTCATGGCCAAGCGCTTCATGGACCCGGTCGGCAAAAGTCTTCCTCATGCTATGCGTGGCGATCTTGCCGGTCAGCTCATTGGCGCGGATGGCTTCCTTCAGGATGCGATGATACTGGACGCGGCTGATCGGCCCCTCGCCCTTCCGGCTCTTGAAGACGAAGTCATCGGCGGTCAGGACATTGTCCTTCGCCAGCTCATTGATCCAGGCGGTCAGCGCGGTCTTGGCTTCGTGGTGCAGCGCCACGGTCCTGCCCTCGACCTTGCCCTTGCGGTTCGCCCGGCGATAGGTCACGGCGTCCGCGATCTTGCCGTCCTGGACCACGTCCCCGACCTTCAGCCCCAGGATGGCGCTTATCCGCTCGCCGGTGTAGCGCCCGAGTACGAAGACGGCCCGGTCCCGGACGGCATACGGCCCGACGAAGGACTTTGTGACCATGTCCGCTTCCTGATCCGTGAACATCCGGCAACCTTTCATGATTTCATCCTTTCCCGAAAAGCGCTTTTCCATCCTTGACACTGAAAATATACCATGCTGAAGGCCCGGTGTCAATATCTTTTTTATCCTTTTTTCTCGTCCTATTATCTCATTTCCTGTATAAGTAACGTACTGCCCTTTTGTTACATCAGGAAAGGCCCAGGACAGGCGATCTTCGACCAGCCAAGGGGATGACCCGGCCAGGCGGTCTTCAGGAAGGCGGCGGCGCGGCTGGACGGCGAGGATCAGCCCTTCAGGCGCTTCTGGACGGCGGCGGCGATGTCGGCTTCGACCCCGATGGCGGTCAGGTCGATCCCGGAAGCCTGGACCCCGGCGATCAGTGCCCGGATGACTTCCGTCCTTCTGATCTTCGACCCGGTCTTGGCGCGGATGTCCAGGCATAGGCGATCAAGGAAGGCGACCTGGTCCGGCGGGATGATGACCGTCAGCTTGTTTTCGATGGACGGCGCGACCGGCCCGGCGGCGGCCCCGACCGGCGGCGCTTCCGGCTTCGCGGTGGTGCTGGCGAAGATGCTGTCAGCCTTCCCGAGTCTCGACTTTCCCTTCATGGCGTCCTTCCTTTCCTGGCAATCTCCCCGGCCAGCTGAAGGTATGCTTCAGCCCCCGAGGACCGGCGGTCATACTGAAAGATGGTCTTCCCGAAGGATGGCGCTTCGACCAGGCGGACATCGACCCCGACTTCAGCCCGGAAGACCTGGTCCTTGTAGTGTCCCCGGATGACCCCGATGATTTCCTCCGTCACCCGGCGGCGGTGATCGACCTTCGTCAGAAGGATTCCGAGAAGGCGGCACTTGTCCCCGATCCCGGCATGGACCTTCTTGACCGCGTCCAGCAGCCCGACCAGCCCTTCCAGCGCCAGGTATTCCGGCGGCGTCGGGATGATGAAGGCGTCGGCGGCGACCATGGCATTGACGGACAGCATCGAAAGGGAAGGCGGACAGTCCAGGATGATGAAGGCGTAGTCCCCGAGGACCGGCGCGACGGCGTCCTTCAGGCGTCTTTCCCTCCCCGACAGGCTCGCCAGCATCAGGTCGGCGTTGGCCAGGTCCGGCGATCCCGTGACCAAGTCAAGCCCCTCGACGGCGGACCGGCGGATGACCGGCTTCAGCGGCTTCCCGGCGAGGATGGCGTCCGCGACGGATGGCGTGAAGGCGGCCCGCTCGATCCCCATGGACAGGCTGGCGCTTGCCTGGCTGTCCAGATCGACCAGAAGCGCCCGGCTCCCCCGCATGGCCAGCGCGGCGGCCAGGTTGACGGCGGACGTGGTCTTCCCGGTCCCGCCCTTGTTATTGATCAGCGCCAGGATCATGAAGTCACCCCTTCAGGATTTCCGTCTTTCATGACATCCCGCAAGGCGTCATTCAGGTCTTCCCCTTCCGTCAGGATCAGCTGGCGAGGACACTGAAGCCCGGCCCTGGCGAAGCGGCTGGTGATGTCGGCGACCCCTCGCCGTCCCCCCTCGTCGGCGTCCAGGACCAGGATGACATCCTTCCCCGTGAAGTCCCGCGTCCAGGCGTCCTTCCAGTGTGACCAGCCCGGCAGCCCCACCGCGACCAGCCCGGCCATAATCCCGGACAGCGCGTCGATTTCCCCTTCGGCGATCAGGACTTCGTCGGCGGCCTCGACCGCGTCATGATTCCAAAGGCAAGGCACTTTCCCCCCGGTGTTCAGGAAGCGCGGCACTTCCCGCCGGTCGGCTTCATCCTTCGACAGAAGACAGCGTGTCTTGATGAAGACCGGCTTCCCGTGGCGGATGTAAGGGAAGACCAGGAAGGGAAGATCGGCCTTCTGGAAGGCGTAGAGCGAAGACAGCCCGGCGACCTTGATCAGCTCCCGGTCCGCCAGCGTCCAAAGCCCCGTCAGGTCGTGGCAGTAGCGGACCCCGTACTGATCCGCGACATCGGCGGCGATCCCCCTCCCCCCCAGGTACGCGGCCCCCGGCGACCCGGTGATCGGCTGGCATACGGTCTTCAGGAAGGCGTCATACAGATCGGCGAGGACGGCCCGGTCGGCCCGATCAGTCCCCCGGAAAGCAGCGGTCGGCGAGGATAGCGGCCTTTTCCCGGCTCCCGGCGGCGCGACGGCCTTCCTGGACGGCCCAGGACGGGCGATCTTGACCCTGCCCTGGTCCCGGCATGGCCCGATCCCGGACAGCGTTTCAAGGTGCCGGAGGGCGTCAGGCGTGGACATCCGACCGGCGAGGACTGCCAGGTCGATGA
>CAYYEN010000486.1:0-3098 GCA_964470795.1 uncultured Spirochaetaceae bacterium
CATAGTCGAGATTGATGTAGAGCGTGTCGCCGCTTGTCATGGTAACCGGTGCTTCCAGACTCTTCTCCTCACCGCCCATAATGTAGCTGTTCGTTCCTATAGTATGCTTTATTACGTCAGTTGATGTGGTCATGATAAGCAGGTTCTCATGCTCGTCCACATAGAATCTCGAATTAAGAAGACTGCATACGGAATCATAATCAAGATAAACCGAGCCCTCTGACATCCTAGCCTTAGTGTCGATTATTTCATGGTTCATATCAATCGCCACATCTGATGCGTTCGTTGTGCCGAAATATGAATTCAAATCTCTGTATTCCCTGCTGTATGCGAATCTTTCAAGCAGGCTCCTGCCGCCTGCGATACAAACAATAAGTATAATCAGGGCAACCGCAACGATTACCGGAATCATTTTCTTCTTCATTATTTCCTCCAGTCATAGCCGATTGCCCTATTATATCAGTTTTTTCTCATATCGTCATTAGATTATATTCAAGCCATCTAAGGGTTCTTTGCCTTGAATAATAGTTTTGTAGCATGACTTCCTTACGAAGATAAAGCATGCACATACCTTTATGTTACATATTTGTTTCTTTTGATTGATTCGTGATAATAATTATTTTTGGAAAAAATAAAAGTTCGCAATTTCTATTATCCATTATCTTTCATCTTTTCCTGACGCGAGTTGAATTGACAAAAAATAATTAGTTAATAGTTGCCACGATATAAGAAAAACAGAAAAATGGGAGATGCTCAGACTGTGCGGTTTTCTTTCCGTAAAAATTCTCTCAGACATTTTTGTCGAAATATATCTTTGAATAATCTGCATCCGCATATACGAATAACAAATCAATGGAATATTTTTATAGGAAAAAGCAGATGATAAAGAATATAATTGTAGTTTACTTCCGGCTATTTTGCATAAAAATACCCTTCATGTAAATTCCTATCATCTATAAAATAAAATTGGAAAAATCACATATGAATTATGTGACTCTGTGAATACGCCTTGGCCAACGGCGTTTGTCTGATCAAACAAGCCTCCTCTCGGCACTGATTGTCTGATCATCTCTTGGCAAAAATTATAAAGCGGGAGAATTTCAATTGCAAGTGTTTTTATAAAAAATTTCTTAAAAAGCGCCCTCAGAGGGTTAATAGCCTTGACTAGGTGGCAAAAATTGATAAAATACTTTTATCACAATAAGTCATATTTTGCAGATATATTGTGAAATTTCCCAAGGAGGACAGAGAATTGAAAATAGAAAAGTTAAACGATTATCAGATTCGCTGTACTCTGACCAAAGCGGATCTGGCCGCAAGACAGCTTCAGTTATCGGAGCTTGCATACGGAACCGAGAAGGCGAAGCAGCTGTTTAGGGATATGATGCAGATGGCAAGCTTGAAGCTTGGCTTTGAGGCTGAGAATATTCCACTTATGATAGAGGCCGTTCCGATTAACGGCGACAGTATTGTTCTTATTATTACCAAGGTTGAGGACCCTGAGGAAATCGATACCAGATTCTCCAGATTTGCGCCGTCCGTGCTTGACGATGTCAGGAACGCCGCAGTGGATACCGAGGTGCTTGACCATACAGGTGATGACAACCTTGATGTCTATGACTCGATGGAGGATGCTGAGAACAGTATCGAGGTAAGCGATGCCGTGAAGGAGCTTATCGGCCGTATCCGTAAGGAAGCCGAGAGCATCCTTGAGAAGAACGGAGGCAACGTTGAGGTGTCCGTTCAGGAGATTAAGGACAGACATGAGGCTAAGCAGGCTAAGAACGGGAACAGGCAGCCGATATGCAAGACCTTTATGTTTGATTCAATCCATGAGATTGTGACACCGGCTAAGGCTGTTGTGGACTTCTTCGACGGCGAGAGCATTCTGTATAAGGATAATAACGAAGACGAACTGTATCTCTTCCTCGGCATGAAGGACAATCGCCAGACCTTCAACAGAGCCTGCAACATTTTATCAGAGTATGGTACAATAACCGGACTTTCCAATATGCATAAGCGTCACTTTGACGAGCACCTCGATGTCATCATCGATTCGGATGCGATAGGAAAGCTCGCACAGCTATAATTAATTTTTGTTAATTTCATCTTAATGTAAAACAGCTCCGACTCATGTCGGAGCTGTTTTTAACATATAAAGCATTTGCTTATCCTACACTATCTTAGAGAGCTTCAATCTTAGCCAAAAGTGCATCGATGTCCATGCCGTGAACGAAAGCAGCCTCTGCCAGGCTCTCTCCCTGAGCTGAAGGACAGCCGAGGCAATGCATTCCCGCTTCCATAAGAACAGGTGCAACTTCGGGATTGGCGCTTAAGATCTCGCCGATTGTCATATCCTTAGTAATCTTCATAATAACCTCCTATATCTAGTGCATCAATAACTACATATTGTGCCCGTGTTCATTAACCTCTAATAGTATAATATATGTACTCAAAAAAGTACATTCTTATTTCTTGACTGCCCTATTTACGCAATCTATAATGTAATCACGAAGTACATGTACATATACTTTATGTAACTATTAACATTTTATAGGAGGCATTAGCAATGAGACCAGAATGGAACGGTTTTGTAGGCGGCAAGTGGGAAGATGAGATCAACGTACGTGATTTCATCCAGAAGAACTATACTCCCTATGATGGAGATGAGTCTTTCCTCGCAGGACCTACACAGAACACAAAGGACCTTTGGGCAATGGTTATGGATTTAACCAAGAAGGAGCGTGAGGCAGGCGGCGTGCTTGATATGGATACAAAGGTTGTATCTACTATCGTATCTCATGGTCCCGGTTACCTTGACAAGAGCAAGGAGACAATCGTTGGTTTCCAGACAGATAAGCCATTCAAGCGTTCTATGCAGCCATACGGCGGTATCAGAATGGCAGAGAAGGCTTGTGCTGATAACGGATATACAGTAGATCCTGAAATCAGTGAGTTTTTCTCAACACATCGCAAGACACATAACGCAGGATGTTTCGATGCTTACACACCTGAGATGAGAGCTTGTCGTTCATCACACGTTATCACAGGTCTTCCTGATGCATACGGACGTGGACGTATCATCGGTGACTACAGAA
>CAYYEN010000487.1:0-3093 GCA_964470795.1 uncultured Spirochaetaceae bacterium
TTGATATAAATGCTTCCAAAATATCATCAAATCCTCAGCTACGATTATATTTAAATTCAGTCATGCTTTCTATTGTTGAAGGCATGAATATTGTTACTGAAGGCAGAGATACTACTACTGTAATCTTTCCAGATGCTGAGGTAAAATGTTACTTTGATGCAAAGCCTGAAGTACGCGCTAAAAGGCGTATGAATCAGATAAAAACTGATCAAACTTATGAAGAAATACTCGCTAAAATAGTTCAAAGAGATGAAATGGATAAAAATAAGGAATTTGGAGCACTAAAAATTGCTTCAGATGCTATATATATTGATACTTCGTACTTGACCATTGACGCAGTTTGTGAGAAAGTTGTATCAGCCATAAAAAATTATGGTGTAGACATAGTTTAGGAGCAATAAAGTGGAAGAGCAAGCACAAATGACTGGAATGGAAAAATATCTCCAGTCGCTTCCGGAGATTGAGGACGGTCAGATCGTAACCGGAACTGTTGTACAGTTAAATAACGAATATGTATTTGTAGACGTAGGCTACAAGAGCGAAGGAAAAATTCCCGTTGATGAGTTTATTGAGGTACCAGTTATTGGCGATAAAGTCAATGTTGCTATTATCAATAAGGAGGGAAAGGGTGGCCAAATTATCGTTTCCAAGAAACGAGCTGACGCTAGAGAAAGAACAGAAGCTTTAAAAGAAGCTGCTGAGAGTAAAACTCCTGTTGTTGGTAAATTCGTAAAAGCTATTAAAGGCGGATATGAAGTTGATTTAGGCGCTGATTATAAGGGATTTTGCCCATTATCAAAAGCTGATGTTACTCGTGTAGAGGATCCAGAAAGCTTAATTGGCAAAGTTGATTATTTTATTATCGATAAATTCCATGCTGGAACAAAACTCAAGAGCGTTGTAAATCGCAGAGAGTTCTTAGAAAGCATTATAAAATCAAATAAAGAGAACTTCTTCTCCTCCGTACAAATCGGTGATGTAGTAGAAGGTAAAGTAAAGAGCTTCACAAGCTTTGGTGCTTTTGTTGATCTCGGTGGTTTTGATGGTTTATTACACATCAACGATATGTCTTGGGGTCATGTAACAAAGCCTAAAGATTTCGTTAAGAAGGGTGAAACCATTCAATTAAGATTAATCAATATTGATCCTGCTACCCAGAAAATTAACTTATCTTTAAAGCACATGCACGAAGATCCATGGACAACTTTCAGTTCAAGATACAATGTTGGCGATGTAGTTAAAGCACCTATCACAAAGATTACTACTTTTGGTGTATTTATTGAAATCGAACCTGGCATTGAAGGACTCGCTCATATTTCTGAACTCTCTTGGACTAAGAGAATTACTAATCCAAAAGATGTTTTAAATATTGGTGATGTTGTTGAAGCTAAGATTCTTGGTTTTGACTTAGACAAGAAGAGAGTATCTTTAGGTCTTAAGCAATTACAAGACAATCCTTGGGATTCAATTGATGAAAGATATCCAGTTGGTAAAGTTTTGACTGCTAAAGTTGTAAAACTTACTAATTCAGGTGCTTTCATTAACCTTGAAGAAGGTATTGATGGTTTCTTACACATTGATGATATTTCCTGGACAAAGAAAATTAAGACAATGAACCAATTCTGCAACGAAGGAGATATGATTGATGTAATGATCTCTCGCATCGAACCAGAAAACAGAAGAATTCGTCTTTCTGTAAAGAATCTTGAAGGTAATCCTTGGAACACCTTAAAGAAAGATTATCCTAAGTTCTCAGTTATTTCTGGTGAAGTTAGCAACGTTACAGATTTCGGTGTATTTGTGAAAGTAATCGGTGGTATTGAAGGTCTTATTTCTAAGTTTAACTTAATTGGACCTGATGAAGAATATAACGATTCAGTTTTAGAGAAGTTTAAAGTTGGTGCTCCAATTACTTCTATGGTAGTTGAATGCAACCCACAAACTCAAAAACTTTCACTTTCTATTAAGGAAATGATTAAGAGATCTCAAGAGTCTGAAATGGCTAAGTATATGGCTTCTAATAAAGATGATAACGATACTTTCAATTTGGGTGATCTTTTGAAATCCAAAGAAGAGAGCGATAATTAATCTGCCTCTCGTATCAAACTAAATGAGGCGGGAACTTAGTTTTCCGCCTTCATTAACATTTAAGGATTGATTATGGATAAAAAAGAAAATAAAACTACTACCGATTTCAGTGAAAAAACAGTTAAAAGTACTGAAAAGTTTTTAACAAAATATTACAAGCTTTTAATTGGAATTGGGGCAGCTATAATTGTTGGTTTAATCGTTTTAGCAATTGTTTTAAACGTTGTTAGCAATAAAAAAGAAGCTAATTTTTTAGCTTTAGATAATCTTACAACTTCTTATACTGAGATTGCTGCTTTAGATGTAACTAGTACTGAATATACAGAAGCAGTTGCAACCTTTAATTCTGATGCAGATGCTTTAATTGCTAGTGCTAAAAAGTCTTATCCTGGCTACAAAGCTCAATATTTAAAAGCAGCTTTATTAGCAGATGATGAAAAATGGGCTGATGCTTTAGTAATTTATACAGATTTAATTGCTCAAACTAAAGATATTTACCTTGGACCTTTGGCCATGTTAAATGCTGCAGTATGTGCTGAAAATGCTGGCGATGCTGATAAAGCTCTAGCACTTTATAATCAAATTTGGGATGACTATGGTAATACTACTGCAGTTGCTCCTAAAGCTCTGTTTAACACAGGTAGATTATATGAGAGTAAGAATCAAATTGATTTAGCAAAAGCTGCTTATCAACAGTTAGTTGATGAATTTCAGAATCCTGAAAAGGGTACTGATACAGAATATGCTAAGTTAGCAAAAAACCGTTTAGCAGCTTTATAAGTTAATATTTTTTAGCTGTTAAATTATGGAGGTACTATGAAGAAGATACAGAAATTTGCAATAGTTTTTGTTCTACTCATAGTACTTTTTTTATCTCTAAGTTGTGGTATTCCAAGCTATTTAACTTTAGCGATTAGCGACCCCACAATCTCTTCTACGGATACAGAAAGAACAATTACAATTACAGATATAAGAATTAATGCAACTAAAGAATTGGGGTTATTT
>CAYYEN010000488.1:0-3086 GCA_964470795.1 uncultured Spirochaetaceae bacterium
TGTTCCGGCTTTACTGGTGATTTAACTATTCCAGATTCAGTAACAAGCATAGGAGAGACGGCCTTTAGAGGTTGCGAAGGTTTTAATAAAACTTTAACGATTGGAAATAAGGTTGAGTCTATTGGAAATTATGCCTTCTATGGTTGTTCCGGCTTTACTGGTGATTTAGTTATTCCAGATTCAGTAACAAGCATAGGAGAGAGGGCCTTTAGAGGTTGCTCAAACTTTAAAGGAACTCTAACGATTGGAAATAAGGTTGAGTCTATTGGGAGTGATGCCTTCAAGGATTGTTCCGGCTTTACTGGTGATTTAACTATTCCAGATTCAGTAACAAGCATAGGAGTGAATGCTTTTTTTGGTTGCAAAGGTTTTGATAAAACCCTAACGATTGGAAATTCAGTTGCTTCTATTGGAAATTATGCCTTCTATGGTTGTTCCGGCTTTACTGATTTAGTTTATAAGGGTGAGGTAAAACCAACACTTGGAACCGATGTTTTTTGGGGTTGTAAAATAGGACAATAGTTATAAGTATCAAAATAGTTACAAGATATAGGAGTCACTCAAGAGTAAAGGGTGGCTCCTTGTTTTAGTTTCCTAGGAGTTTTAAAAGCTCTTTAGTTTAAGCCAAAGCTAATTAATTTTATTAATCTTACATAAAAAGAGATGGTTTTTTTGTTCCTTATTTCTTGATATCAATCTTAATCGAGTGGGAAAATAAATTCTAAAAGTATTATTTTACGTTTCTTGACAAATATGGTAGTCTAAAGGTAAGTGGGAAAAAGATGAAAAATAATAATGATGATTCAGTTTTGCAAAATTATTTAAAAGTTGTTACATCCTTTGTTGATATACTTTTAGAATTAGATTTCTCAATGAATATGATAAAGGTTATTTCCAGCTCGCCAAAATTTAGTACTTTTTCAGAGAAACAGGAGTGCAGTTTTTATAGAGCTATTGAAAATACAATTTATCCTGAAGATCATAATCTCTTTTTATCAACAATTGAAGATAAGCAATATATTAAACAGTTATTAATGGAAAGCAGAAATGAATTTGAGTTCCGTGTTAGAAATGGTAGTGAGTTCGTTTGGGTCAGAGGCGTCTTAACAAAAGCTCAAGAAGAAGACCCTAATAAAGCTTTATTTTATATGATCGATATCGATAAGGCTAAACGCGGTACTATTTTGCAACACGAGATATTAAACAAGTATGTTTATAAATTGTGTGATTTCCTAATGCTTATCAACCTTGATAACAATTCATATAAGATGATAGATAATTCTTTTTTACATAGTACTCCTATGCCGCCTTCAGCTAGTAACAATTATATTTCTAGCTTTAATAGTACAATAGACTGCTATGTAGACTTTATGGACCAGGCAAGAATTAGAGAGGCTGTAACAGTTGAAAAAATTAAAGAAAATTTAGCGCTTGATGATTCTTACATCATTACCTATGGCGTTAGAGATCCTAAGTTAGGATATACTAGAAAGAGCCTTAATTTCTCCTATTATGATAAAGCTGCAAACATTGTCTTTGCAGTAAGAACTGATAACACGATAGAATATAATCGTCAAAAACGACAAACTGAAGAACTTCGAGAAGCTTTATTCAGAGCCCAAACCGATGTTCTCACAGGCGTTTATAACGTCTCTATTCGTGATGTCATCTCTAATCGCTTAAATGGAAGGAGTAAGGAAGCAGCTTTAGTCTTCCTCGATTTAGATAACTTTAAGACTGTTAATGACACGTTCTCACATGCTAAAGGGGATGAATTGCTCATCCATGTAGGCTCGTTTTTAAGACAACAAATGCGCTCTGGTGATTTAGTAGGCAGAGTTGGAGGAGATGAGTTTGTACTCTTCTTCGATACTGTTCCAAGTCATGAAGAGATTCATGAAAGAGTTAAGCGAATTGGTCATTTTATGGCAAATTACTTGAGAGAATCTTTTTCAGAGCTCAGCGTTACCTGCTCAATGGGAATTGCTTTTTATCCATCAGATAGCAATACTTGTGATGGTTTGTTCCAACATGCCGATACCGCCGCATATGAGGCTAAACGCCTTGGAAAGAATCGTGTCATCATGTATGAGGAGAATAAATTCTCTTTCCAAATCTTAGAAGATATGGGAGTCTCTTCCTTTGCACAACCTTATATTCCCTATGAGAAAAAGAATCGTTAAGTAGTTAGCTGTTTGCTTTCTATATTCTCTTTTACTAGAGTATAAATTACTGCAAAAGTTGGAACTGCAACAAGCATTCCGACAATACCATTTACAGCTCCACCCATGGTAACAGCTGCAAATACCCAAATTGGAGGTAGGCCTATTGAAGAGCCTACAACTTTAGGGTAGATAAAGTCCCCATCTATTCGCTGTAAGATGATTAAGAAGATTAAAAAGATTAAGGCACTGATGGGAGAATCCATAAAGATTATAAAGGCAGCAATTAAGGCACCAATTAAACTACCAACGATTGGAATTAGCGCAGCTATTCCAATAAGTGCTCCTATCATAGGGGCACTTGGAAGTCTTAAGATAAGCATACCAAGAGTACACAAAGAGCCCAGTATTAACGCATCTAAACATTGTCCTGTTAAAAAGTGCGAGAAGTTGAAGTGAATTAAACTAAAGACATGTAATAGATACTTATTCTTCTTTTCTGGTAAGTAGGTATAAAAGAAGGTGATACAATTTTTCTTTAAACTCTCTTTGCTAGTTAATAAGTAAATTGAGAAGATGAAACCAAAGCCAAAGATTGTAATGCCTGCTACAGTAGAAGCGATAATGCTAACTGCATTTCCTAAAATGATAGGAACGAGTTCTTTTATCTTTCCATTGAAGAAGGAATCTATTTTGTCTAAATTGAGGTTACTTTGATCTATTAGCTTTTGTAGATATGGATAGTTATCTTTGTTATTTGTAATCCAAACTTCAAGATCACTCATTGCTTCCTTTAGTGAAGAGCCGAAGGCTGCAAGGCTTTTAACAAACTCCGGAATAACTAAAACTCCAACTATTGCAAAGATTAAAACTATGGTAAGTAGCGCAAGCACTA
Organism: uncultured Spirochaetaceae bacterium; assembly: GCA_964470795.1. GTDB lineage: Bacteria > Spirochaetota > Spirochaetia > Sphaerochaetales > Sphaerochaetaceae > Bullifex. Next base: position 3,058 of record CAYYEN010000488.1, read on the forward strand.
AAGCAAGAGGGCGCCTCACTTTTAGCTTT
>CAYYEN010000489.1:0-3083 GCA_964470795.1 uncultured Spirochaetaceae bacterium
GTTATAAATATTCCTACAATTATCTAAATTAGTGGTCAAGCAACCTAGGGTTACAATTTCACCATCCACCAATAATGTAAGATTGGATTTAAGGGGTAATTTGTCAGTTTCTCTCTTTATCAAGGCGCCCCTAAGAACTTGATAGGAAATAGTTGTGTTTTTACAAAAGATTAGATCGCGGTCTGGAAGATATAGAACATCATGACCATCTACAATTCCTACAATATGAGTTATCATTTAGACGGAGTTTCTAAAACATCAATAGGTTGATCAGTGCTTATACACTGTTTAATAAGTTGCGAAAGTTTATCTAAACCTTGGGTATAAATAGTAATATACTCAGATAATGAGAGAGTACTGTATGTTTGCTCAATTTCTTTTGAAACAATTTCTTGCAAACAAGTGCTTAGTGGTAATCCGTAACCCACTAATTTCATCTCTGAGCGCTCAGTATCTTTACCCTCATTAACAAGGGTAAGGATACTGAGGTTGAAGAATAAAGTTCCCTTGACTTGCTCAAGCTCAAATGTCTTCTCTTGAATCTTCATCAATAGGAAAGTATTTTTCTGAACGAACTTCCATATTTAGAAAAATTTCGTTAAGAGTGAATGGAACTTTACTGTACAAAGAATTTCTTCCTCTAAAACTAAGGTTTGAAGCAATTCTGGCGCGACGCAAGGCAAGATCAAGGCCCAATTCTTTATTGAATGTATCTTTTTTATCACACAAAGACCACCCAATAATACCGGGACCGATAGCAACAACCATACCATAAATATCACCTTTACGGATGTAATAACTGGGAATCACACCCAGAGGAGTTTTTTGCAAATAAGGAATCACTTTATCCTTTTTACGTTTGTACTCAATCAACACTTTGTCAAAGTCTTTTAGAGTGAGGAAAGAATTAGGTCTAGCCATAACGAATTAATTAAAAAATTAAATTTTCTAAAAAGAGGTTGTATAATAATAAATATTGTCCAAAATGAAACTAACAACTGTGTGCACACCAATATCCCACTATTTCAACCCTTTAACAACGGCAGTTTCAGAGCCAAAAACATTGTTTGTACCATAGGGTGAAATACCTTTTTCTGCATACTTCATCTCAACTTCCAGCTTCTTATAAGCAAGCATTTGAGGTTGTGACAAAATAGCTTTAGCTTCAGCATCAAATCGAGCTGCTTCTAAATTATTCTTAGCTTCTTGAACTTTTTTCAGTGCCAAATTGTTTCTTTCAACTTGAGTAGCATTTTGTTCAGCAGCTTGAGCAATTGCTTTTGGAAGGTCTACATCAGTAATACGAACTCTTGAACAGTTTACATAAAATTCAGGAAATTCTTTTACTAGAATATTAAAAAGAGAATTTTCTGCTTCTTCACGCTTATTTAAATTGAGTTCAGAACCAGAGTATACAGGTATTACTTGCTTAGCAGCAGAAGACAGTGTAGTTACAATTTTTATGTCTAATTGGTCTTTACCAATAGTAGAGTGAATTGTATTTACCTTGTCACCCATGATTGCATAATCAATGCTAATTTCAACAGGAACTAACATATTATTTTTGTCATTGAACTCAAACTTTTCAGTTAAAGTTTTTTCCCGGACATCATATTCAACTGCATCAGCAAAGATATTGATCCAATGGAAACCTGGTTCCAATGTAACAGGTTTAACTTCTCCGTATAATACAAGGGCCGCACGATGTCCTGATTCAACAGTTGTACAGGCCACAAAAGAAATAAATACTAAAAGTAAGCCGAATAATTTTTTCATAAAATAAGTCTGTTAGTTAATTCTTTTTTTTCTTTTTTGAGGTTCTAATCAAATACACAGCAGTAACCCAAACCACATAAATTACTACAAAAAATACAAGAAATGAAATGATACCTTTAACCATAATAATAAATTAAGGGATTATTAATGTGTCTATAGGAATTGGTGTGCCATTAGACAGTTGTTTAAAAACTACGATACTAAACTCTGGGAAAGATGGTGAAGGTGATTTTGCGGTATTGTAATCAATTAACACAATAGATGTTAAAATAATTAGGAAAATTGAATACAAACTAATACCAAAAATTAAAGTTGGAATTTCCTTTTTATTAGAATTCTTAAGAAGGTTTATAAAAATTCCTAAAATAATAGAAATACCGATAATTAAGCCTAAAATTGCAATAAGTGTGTTCATAATAACGATGTTATAATTGTAAAATCAGATCCAATTAAATGATATGGGAGCCATAGTTTCCATATAAACTTCTGTATTTAGGTTTTAAAATTAGTGGGTAATAATCCACAGACTCCTTTATCCCACCTTTGTTAGAGGTCCAGGTGCAATGATACTTAGAAAATAGTTGATTTAACCTATCTTCAATTGGCAACTTATGATCTGTACATTGATCATATGTTAACCATGCTTCCCAGTAGCAGTATATAATTAAATCGTCAGAATGCTCTGGAATTTTAGGGTTTACTTCTATATAGAATTGTTTTCCAAACAATACTAAAGACAAAATGGGACTCCATTCATATCTGATGGAACCCCATTTGTATTTATAACCTAACCCAACCGTATTTAACCCAAAATATTTAATTTGAACAAATTTTCTAGTATTAGAAATCATTTTTAAAATTTCTTTTTCAGACATTGTTTCAGAATAAACATCATATTTTTTATCCTTTCTTATTTCTAACGCCTCTTTTCGAGTAATATTTACAGTCTTACGAGGAAGAAAATAAGGGACACCCTTACATATTGGGCCAAAATAAATTTCAAACCAAGGATTTATAAAGGGTGATTTTAAAAATCGAATAAAAAGTTTTAATTCTGCATAAAACTTAGTAATTTTTTTCAATAGCTTCATAATTTTAATTAAATTAATGTACCCGAAGCGGGGATCGAACCCGCACGGCCTAATGACCAACAGATTTTAAGTCTGTCGTGTCTACCAATTACAACATTCGGGCAAAAGTGGGCCTAGGCCCACAACTCTCTTTAAAATGCCGCAGCAATTATTTATTCAGAAGGGCGAGTTCCTCCTAATAGTCCAATATTTTAAGGATTGAATTGGACATACTGT
>CAYYEN010000490.1:0-3080 GCA_964470795.1 uncultured Spirochaetaceae bacterium
TTATAGTTTGTAAGATAAGATTATAAAGGTGCTACCGATAGACGGTTGCTACCCTTTTAACAATTATTTAAATCGCCTTAAGGTACTAGCTTATTGGCGATTATTTTTTTCTGCTATTAGATCCTGCAACATAAGCTGCAAGAACTAAACCAATTACAGTAAATATTAAAGTTAAGACTTCGTATTCACTCATATTGGGCCTCCTTGTCTTTTAAGATTTGGAGGGAGCCCTCCATATCGTTCGATATAAAAGGGCAAACAACCGCCTACCGCATTGGTAGCACCAGATGTTTATGGTAAGGCCGTAATAAGTATAAGACAATAACCAAAGTGTTGAGGTTTTTCAACTTTCTTTGAGTTTGTATTTGTTAGTAAATAAGAATCTAAAAAAGGCTGAATTTATGCAATTTTTCAGGTAAAAACTGCTCAAAAGCATAAAAAGTGGCTGAATGTGTATTTTTCATGGAAATAAAATTGCTCTATTGACAATATATAAACAATACAGATTAATACCTTGTATGACAGAAAATAAACAAGCTAACCCTCTAGGTTATGCACCTATAAACAAATTAATTGTTAAGATGTCTGTTCCACTAATGCTCAGTATGCTAATTCAAGCACTCTATAACGTTGTAGACAGTATCTTCGTATCTCACTATTCAGAAGTCGCCCTCACTGCAGTTTCCCTCGCCTATCCTGTACAAGCATTAATGATATCGGTAGCAGTCGGAACTGCTGTTGGTATGCTCTCCCTATTATCAAGAAGACTGGGAGAAAAACGTTTTGAAGAAGCCAAAACTGTTGCACATACAGGCTTATTTCTTGCTTTAATAAGCTATTTAGTATTTGCAGTACTGGGAATTGTAGGAGTTCAATTCTTCTTTAAGCTTTTCACAGACGATGAGCAATTAATAGCACAATCAATTATCTACATAAGAATTTGTATGATTGGAAGTTTTGGCTTCTTTTTAGGCGTAATGTTTGAACGTGTTATGCAAGCAACCGGAGATGCGTTTCACTCTATGCTTTCTCAAGGTGCTGGAGCAATCTGCAATATCATTCTAGATCCAATCTTTATATTTGTTCTTGATATGGGGGTCGCAGGTGCTGCAATTGCAACAGTACTTGGCCAAATTATGGGCTTATTAGTAGCAGTCTATTACACTAAGAAGAATAAAGAACTTGAAATTCATATCAGATTAATTAAACCAAACTGGAAAGTTTCTAAAGAAATTTACCAAGTAGGACTTCCTGGCATAGTTATGCAAGCGTTAGGTTCAGTCTTCGTTTCAGTTTTAAACGGTTTACTTATTGTCTTTACTCCAGTAGCAGTTTCAGTATTTGGTATCTATTTCAAACTTCAATCCTTTGTCTTTATGCCAGTCTTTGGTATTAATAATGGTATTACTTCCATTATGGCTTATAACTATGGAGCTAGAAACAAGAAGAGAATGATGACAACTTTATCACATGCACTCATAATTTCTCTTTTTATTATGGCACTCGGTACTGCTTTATTTATATGTGCACCAAACTTCTTACTTGGAATGTTTAATGCCTCTGAGGAAATGATGGTATTAGGTATTCCGGCTTTAAGAATTATAGCAATATCCTTCTTACCAGCAGCAGTTTCAATTGTATTAATCTCCTCCTTCCAGGCAACGGGCTTTGGACTTGCCGCCATGTTCATCTCCTTAATTCGTCAGATAATCGTACTACTTCCTTGTGCCTATATCTTAAGTAAACCTTTTGGCCTTACAGGTATTTGGTCTTCCTTTATAATTGCCGAAATTGTAGGCTTGACCACAGCGCTTATCTTCTATGCTTATAACTATAAGAAGAGGATAAAACCACTTGATTCAATAAAAGGCTAATAAAGTAGAGGAGCAGTTTTGCTCCTCTTTCTTTTTATTGGTATAAAAATGCATCTTCTTTAAGTAATTATGCTTTCAAAAGTGAATATCTTTATCATTTTTCTCAACTTACACCTATTTTATGCATTTTTATGCAATTAGTATTGACAATTAACAAATATTTATGCATTCTTTTGCAAGATATGGAGAAAACTATGAAAAAGAATTTATTTATTATATTATCGCTTTTATTGATTTTGGTATCCTTTACAGGTTGTGCTAAAAAAGAAGCAACAGAAAAAGTTTATGTATTTGCAACAGATGCAACTTGGCCTCCTCTTGAATTTATTGATGATAGCGGTAAATTCACAGGCTTTGAAGTTGAATTAGTACCTATGATCGGAGATGCTGCTGGCGTAAAGTTTGAAGCTAAGAATATTCCTTGGGATACAATCTTTGCAGGTCTTGCAAATGGTGCATATGATGGTGTTGCCTCTGGTGTTTCTGTAACAGATGAAAGAAAACTAACAATGGATTTCTCTTCCCCTATTTTGAATGCTGGACAAGTAGTAATCGTAAAGACTCAAGATAAAGATAGCTTTAAATCTATTGAAGATTTAAAAGGTAAGAATGTAGGTGTTCAAATCGGAACTACAGGAGACCTTGTTCTTGATAACTATGATGTAGAAAGAAAACAGTATGATGATATTGGACTTGCTATCATGGATATGCTTAACAACAATATCTCAGCTTGTGTTTGCGACTCACTAATTGCTTCAGACTTCGTACTTGCAAACGACAGTTATAAAGGAAAGCTTTCAATTATTGGAACTCCTTTTACTACTGAAGATATTGCAATTGCAGTTAAAAAAGGCAACAAAGACTTATTAGATTTAGTTAACAAAGGTTTAAAGGTTCTCCAAGAGAATGGTGAACTCGATAAACTTAAGGCTAAATGGAATTTGCTCTAAGCTTTATATTAGAAAGGCTCTCATAATGAGAGCTTTTTTTATGCTAAAATACCTATATTTTTGTATTTTTATGCAATATATCTTGACAATTAATTCATATTTATGCATTCTACTACCATATTAACAATGCAAATTATTACATTCAATAAGGATAATATATGAATGACGACAAAATAACAATGGATGATGCGCAACGCACAAAACTAAAAGATAAACTAGTTTCTGTTGATCCACATGCAGCACCTAAGAATCCTAC
>CAYYEN010000491.1:0-160 GCA_964470795.1 uncultured Spirochaetaceae bacterium
CATGTTTCGGCAAATCCAAAACTTGGAGTTCAGATTGCGGATGCTCAAAAAGAAATTCAAGCTGTTATAACAGAACATGTAGTGCTTCCTAATAATGTTAACATTACCTATGGAGGAGATTATGAAGAGTTGGTTAAAGGTATCAAGATCTTTATCCAAA
>CAYYEN010000491.1:170-3080 GCA_964470795.1 uncultured Spirochaetaceae bacterium
TCGCAGCCCTTCTTGTATTTGCGGTTATGGCAAGCCAGTTTGAATCTTTTAAGAGTCCTTTTATCGTAATCTTCACCCTACCTTTGGCCATCATAGGTATTGTTGCAATTTACTTTATCACAGGGCAATCGCTGTCCTTAATCACCGCTGTAGGGTTATTAATTCTTGTTGGTATCATTGTAAACAATGGTATCGTACTAGTAGACTATACCAACTTGCTAGTTAAACGTGGGTTTACTGTTGAGAATGCTTGTGTAGAGGCAGCAGCTAGCCGTTTAAGACCTATATTAATGACTACCCTTACCACAGTCCTTGCACTAGTTCCAATGTCTTTTTTCCCTGGAGAAGGTTCAGAGATGGTTCAGCCTATTGGACAAACAGTTCTAGGAGGTCTAACTTTTGGAACTCTTATGACGCTCTTCTTGATGCCAGTACTCTACTATATTTTCAACAAAAGAGCTGAAAAGAAACGAATGAAAAAAGAGGTATTGAATGAAACGAATTGAAATATATTTATCTGAAGCAATCGATGATGACTTTAGCGCTTTGTTGATAAAATACAACATCTTAAAGTTTTCAAAGCTTAATCCAACAATGGGGCAAGGTAACACTACCCCTATGTTAGATAATGATGTATGGCCGGGTAGAAATACTACCTTTATCATCTATACCGATAATGAAGAGCCTATCACGAAAGCTATTGCAGAATTAAGAGAGAAGTTTCCGAAAGAAGGAATAGCTGCTTATTTAACCCTTTGTACTGAAATCTAGTATTGACCGGTTATTATATTATCAATATATTAGTTTATATCTGAACTAATATAGGAAGTACTATGACTATCACTGATCAACTAAACAGTATGAGAATGATGATTATGTATTATGAGGAGCGTGGAAAAAAACTTTCCGCTCCTTATAATTTAACCACTACAGAATTTCACATCATTTCATTTTTAACAAATAATCCAACGATGGATACTGCTAAAGATATTGAAGAATTAAGGCGTATTCCTAAGGCAACTATTTCTATCGCAATAGACTCGTTAATTTCCAAAAAGCTCATTACCAAAAAAGAAGATAAGGATGATAGAAGACGCTATCATCTAGCCCTAACTGCTAAAGCAAAAGATATCCAACAAGTTATCTATGATTTACAAAAAGAATTGATGGAAATAATTTTTAAAGATTTCGATCAAGAAGAAGTAAATGCTTACTGGGCTTTTGCAGCCAGGATTATGAACAACATAGAAACATCTTTTAAGGAGCTTCAAGATGGTACAAAAAAATGAATTTTTAGCAACTGAGCCTATTGGTAAACTACTTGCTAAACTTGCAATTCCAACTGTTGCGGCTCAGTTAATCAACATGCTTTACAATATCGTCGATAGAATATATATCGGCCATATTCCAGGCTCTGGTTCTCTCGCCCTTACAGGTATTGGTGTTTGCCTACCTCTTATTCTAACGATATCAGCGTTTGCAGCCCTTATCAGCATGGGAGGCGCACCACGTACTTCCATTTTTATGGGAAAAAACGAGAATGATAAAGCTGAAAAGATTTTAGGTAACTGTTTTTCTGCACAAATATTAGTATCCCTTGTTCTAACAGTCATACTATTAGTATTTAACAAAGACATATTATTAGCCTTCGGCGCAAGTGAAAACACTATCGACTACGCAAATTCATACATGAACATCTATGCAGTTGGTACTATATTCGTCCAGCTAACACTTGGAATGAATGCATTTATAACTGCCCAAGGATTTTCTAAAGTTAGTATGATATCTGTTGTTATTGGTGCAGTTACTAATATCATTTTAGACCCAATATTTATATTTGTATTTGATATGGGCGTTCAAGGGGCGGCACTTGCAACTATTATTTCACAAGCGTTAAGTTGTGCTTGGGCCCTTATGTTCCTTTTTGGGAAAAATAGTGTTTTAAAGATTAAGCTAAAGAATTTGAAGATTTCATCAAAGGTTTTAGGTCCTTGTATTGCACTAGGTCTTGCACCTTTTATTATGCAAATCAGTGAAAGCATCATCTCTGTTTGTTTTAACTCATCGTTACTCAAATATGGTGGCGACTTAGCGGTTGGTTCCATGACTATATTAACCAGTATCATGCAATTTACAATGATGCCACTACAAGGAATTGGACAAGGTGCTCAGCCTATTATCAGCTACAACTATGGCGCTAGAAAAGCAGATAGAGTAAAAAAAGCGTTCTTTACTCTACTTAAAGCTAATATGCTTTATGCATTCATTCTTTGGTCCCTTTCTATGTTTACACCAAAGCTTTTAGTTAGCTTGTTTACCACAGAGTCCGAACTTATCGCATTCTCGGTTAAGACTCTTAGAATTTATATGGCTGTAAGCTGTATCTTTGGTCTACAAATTAGCTGTCAATTAACCTTTACAGCATTAGGATTTGCAAAGGAATCGATTGCTGTTGCTTCCATGCGTAAATTTGTGCTACTAATTCCACTAATTTATATCATGCCACAAATATTAACACACAACCAAACAATTGCTGTATTTATTGCAGAACCTATTGCCGATTTACTCTCTGTAATCTTTGCAGTCAGTCTATTTACAGTAAAGTTTAAGAAAGCATTAAAAGAAATTTCTACAGACAGTAACTAATGTATTATTATTCCTCTCTAAAAGGGAGGAATATATATCATTTAATATATATTTCAATTAATTTATTGCTTTATATCTTTTAGTATATAATAAGAGTATGAACAATTTCCAAAATTTATTAGACAACGAACTAAATAAAATAGTATTAGCAGAGGATTCGGTTAAAGAAGTACCTGTTTTTGATATTTATGAAGAAATTAGAAAACAAATCATAAGGGCAAGAAAACAAAACAAAATCACCCAAAAACAACTATCCCAAAAAGC
>CAYYEN010000492.1:0-3079 GCA_964470795.1 uncultured Spirochaetaceae bacterium
CTCGGCATCTGCTTCAAGTTCTGCACAGAACATGCCCTCTATTAAGGCAAAGTCGGCATCATGGACAAAATCTGCAATTTCAGGAAAGTACTTAGTGTCTGTGATGTAACAAAACTTTCGCCCTTTACGAGCTTTACCAAGAACTTGCTCTGGTACAATTAACTCGCCAAGGCTATTTTCAACACTTTCACCTTTTTGGAGTTTGCCCCATTTAGGACCCATTTCTATATTAAGCGCTTTCGCGTTTTCAACCGAGAACTCGCCAGGTCTATCTTTTTCAACTATTGAATAACCAAAACAAGGTTTTGTGTGTTTAAGACGGTAAGCATTTACTGTGTATTCTTGAGTTTCTAAAATTACCCCTTCTTGAACTGGAATAAAGTTAATCTCATAGTTGATATACATATCTAAAATCTTACGATTTGCATCAATGTATTCTCCTAACTTTGCAGGTCCATAAATATATAAAGGTTCTACTCGGTCAACTTGAGAGGAGAGCATTAAAAGACCTGGTAAACCTGTTACATGGTCAGCATGCATATGAGAAATAAAGACTGAATTAATTTTCTTCCATTTTAGATTAAGCATTTTTAAAGAGACTTGAGTACCCTCGCCACAATCAAAAAGGAACAATTCACCTTCACGACGAACTAGGGCGCTTGTTAAAAAACGTCCTGGGAGAGGCATCATGCCACTTGTACCTAATGAAAATACTTCTAAACTCACTCGGCAATTATAAGGGGTAAACTTAACTTTGAGCAATAAGTTAGGGAGAAAATCATAGCAAACTTCGACCCCTTCCAACTCCTCTTAAACTAAAATACAAGGAAAAGTAGGAGACTAACAATAGTGCTAGATAAATTAGGGCTAAAGAAAGATAAGGAATCCTTATACTAAAGTTGGTAACATAGTTAGTCAACACTGGAAAAGTTAAAGGATTTAAGGAGCCTAATACATTAACCGCTAGAAAGGATAATAGAAGTCCTATCAAACCTCCAAGAAAGGCAGAAATCATGGTTACGGATAAACTCAAATTTTGATAAACCACTGTAACTTCTCTGTTTGAAAATCCCATCAAGTAGAGTGATTTTATCGCTTTCTTATCACGAGAGATATACTCCGTTGCAATATTTAGTGCAAAAAATCCAGCAGCAAAAGCTATTATTACCACAATTAGATTAATCAGCCTTACAGAGAGTAAGATATTATCTAATAGCCCTTTATATAACACTTGATAGCGTTCAACTAAAAGGCCTTCAAGTGAAAGCTCTTTATAAAGAGAGGTATTGTCTACTCCATAAGGGAGCAGAATTTCATACTGGCTCTCTTCTGTTAAAAGGGAGCGTGGAACATAAGCAAGGTTTAGATCAAACTCACCATAACCAGTGGAATATAGTCCTGTAATTTCACAATAAACAGGTCGTACTCTAGCTTTATTGCTTTCATATAAGGCAACAACTATCTTGTCACCTAGTTTTAAATTAAGTTTATCAGCTTGAAGTTTTGAAAGTATAATACTGCGACCTTCTTTTAAAGCGCCTTCCAAACTGAGCACTTTTAACTTTCGAGGAGTAAAGAACTCCTCATCCACCCCTTTTAGATTAAGTAGCAAAGTTTCCTCTGTTCCATACCCTAACCCTTGTCCCTCTTTAACTTCAAACACTTCAGCCTCTGTAGTAGTAGACTTTTGATAACTCAAAATAGAGCCAGAGCCTAACACTTCAACAATTTCAGTGGTTTGCAAGCCCATCGAATACACTATTACAGTTATAAAAACTAAAAGCAATAAAACAATGAAGATGAGTAATGTGGGCAGATAAGCAGAAAGAATATATGACGCTTTCTGTTTTTCACCTAATTTTCTCTTAATGTAGAACTTCATTGCACTTGTCATAGTACTTCCATCTCTCTTAACTTTTTATTTTCTAAGCGATAAGTTTTATCACAACGAGCTGCAAATAAAGGGTTATGGGTAACTAACAATAAAGCTTGACCATGTGTTTTAGTAACGGACAATAGCAAGTCTTCAATTAAACTAGCACTCTCTTCATCAAGCGCCCCAGTTGGCTCATCAGCAAAGATTATTTCAGGCCTTGCTATCATCGCTCTCGATATAGCAACCCGCTGTCGCTCTCCACCGGAAAGCTCAGAAGGTCTATGCTCAAAACGCTCATCTAGTCCAACTTCTGCTAGCAATTCTTTTGCTTTCGCCATTGCAACTGCTTTCTTTTCACCCTTAATAAGTAAAGGAAAGGCAACATTTTCTAGTGCACTAAAGTCTTCTAAAAGATAGCTGTTTTGAAAGACGAACCCCATACTATTACTTCTAAGCTTTGCAAGTGCTTTATCAGAAAGCTTTTCACAAGGTTCTCCATGGTAAAGTACCCGACCTACAGTTGGAGGTTCTAACAGTGCTGCAATAGAGAGAAAAGTACTCTTTCCAGAGCCACTCTTTCCTTGAATTGCCACTGCTTCCCCCTTATTTAAAACAAAATCTATATTATCCAATATAACAAGATGCCCTGTTTTATTAGGACAAGAAAATGCTTTTTCAATCTTATCTAGCTGTAATAGGTTACTCATACAATATCTCCAAACTAGTTTTTAGTATTCTTTTGGTTTTACAATAATAGAAAGCCGCAGATAACAAAATTGCACCAACGCTAAAGGCAGAGGCAAGTTTAAGATCTGGCGCTAAGGAAGTAAACAAAGGAAGTGATAATAGCGTTGGGACAAAATGCAAAACTAGATAAGAAAGCAATATTCCCAAAAGACATCCCAAAGCAGTTACAAACGCACCAGAAATAGCAAAAGAAAGGGCACAGTCACGTTGGGTTAACCCGAGGGACCACAAGGTAGCAATTTCACCCTTCTTTGCTTCAATAAACAATCTTGCATTAGTATTTATCTGGACCAAAATTATTATAAACAGCATTGATAGTATTATTATCATCATCCACTTTTCAACCATCATCGCTTGATATAAAGAGGACTCTGCCTCTTGCCAGGAGGTAGTTTTAAAACCCGCTTTTGTCAACTTAGAATAAAAATTTGAAGTATCACCTAATACTGCTATTTG